>DNPC01000398.1 GCA_003501565.1 Planctomycetaceae bacterium
CATCATTGACAGAAAAACTGCCCGTCAGCCCTTTCGTCGTGGCATGGATCTCGGCACCACCCGAGACCACCAACGATTGCTCCACTGCCTTGCACAGCCATCGCTCAAGTCGCACAACAGGCTCCCGCCTGTCGGTAACTCGACTTCTAATCAGGCCACACTCCGACTCTACGGCGTTTGAATCACTTGACTGACCAGGCCACGCACCGGTAACCACACCGGCTGCCATAGAGCTTCCTGCGTTAGCTATTCCCTTCTCCTTGCAGCTCACGTCGCTATCCCGTGTGACCGGGAGGGGATTTGGTTGTATGTCCAGTTCGCCAGAACCGGCATAGTTTCGATTGCTGGTTGCAATTGGCAACGTCGCAATCATTTCTGAGGGCCGAACGTAGAAGCACCCTCTTACCCACCAGCCAAAGCCGTTCGCAGTTCGGCTCCGTCTTCTGCAAAGTTCACCGGCAAGCCCTCGCGGGCCTTTCGTAGTTGAGCTATTCGCGGTCGTTGGATTTGCCAACGATCCCCGCAGTAAGTCGCCTGCGGTTCGGTCTGTCGCCAGACTCGAAACTCCCCACGCCGGACAGGTTGAACGAAGTCGGTGACTTCGGACCCCCTGTACAGGATTACGCATCTTTGATGTCAGAAATTCTTTCATCTCAAATACCTCACCCGTTTCGGAAAATAGCGGCCCCCGAGAACGTCTCAGGAGTATTTCCGCATCGCCCTCGTTTGCACGGGGGCGCGTGGGCTTACAAAGAAGTTCACGCGATGATCCCCGAATGAGCTATCGGATCGAATCGTCGGATTACTCGGTCTACGCATCTGCTGACGTACGAATGTCAGCAGTCGGGACCGGATTACTCGACGAAGCCTCCGTCGAACCGGACAAGCACCTCTCGATGCATCCGGCTCTACGGGCCAATCGCGTCGTTGGAGGTTTTTCATTTGGGTCGATTTGCGAGAGCCGAAGAGTAGTCAGACAACGTCTGGCTCTCGACGAATCCTCAACGCGACCCAAAAACAACGCCCTTAGCCTCAGTGGTGAGCTGAGGTTTACCGGGTGCGATTGCCTGTCAACGTCTGTCATGCGTGCCACCACTCGCGAACTGAATTCGCAGTCCGCTCGCAGCAGCGCGTTTGACGTAAACAACAGCCGTGGAAGAGAGTCCGATTCTCAACCACAGGGGTTCAATAGCGTACTAGTTGGTAAAAGCAAGACTCGCCTAGAACTAGACGTGTTTTGTATACCGATAGATTTCGTGCTAGTTCTTGTTGCGTGAATAGCAACTACCCAGATGAACGCATGGTGTTCGTCGATTTGGAAACAGCGGGACTCGATCCGTGGCGGCCAATCATTCAGATTGCCGCGATCGCAGTGGACAGCAATCTCAGAGAGCTGGAGCGTTTCGAAGCTAAACTCAAGTTCACCAGAAAGTTCGCTGACCCCAAATCACTCCGCAAAGCAAGCTATTCGCCTGAGCTTTGGAAGCGAGAGGCAAAGCCATCAATTCACGTGATGAAGCAGTTCTCTGCATTGCTGCGACGTCACGCGACAGTCGACCAGATTTCGTCGAAAGGCGCTCCGTTTTCGGTTGCTCAGCTCGTGGCACATAACGGGGCATTCGACGGAAGATTTCTCCGTGCGTGGTACGATCGCTTCGACAAATTCCTGCCGGCTTCGCCGCGAGTGTTTTGTACTTTGCAACGAGCACTCTGGTTGTTCCAAGAGGATAAGTCACTGACACCTCCGCCAGACTTTGCCCTGCGCACGCTGTGCCATTACTTTGGAGTGACACTGAAGTCCGATGAAGCGCACGAAGCACTCAACGATGTTCGAGCAACCGTCGATTTGTATCGTGCCATTCTGGAATATCGCCGAAACAGGCAACAGCCATTGATTGCCTGTGGATAACCTTGCACGTTGCACATGCACTCGCGTGTCTATCGCGTCACCAAATCGGACCGGAATACGTGTCGCCTGCGTCACCCAAATTCAACAAAGCGTGTCGCCCGCGTCACCCTCACAGAGTCGTTCGAGCCTGTAAACCAACAAGATCATTACCTATTGCGCCCCGATGGTCGCTGCGTCAAAGTACTGAGTACAAAGATCACTTGAAAGCAGAAAGAGCTGCTTCTGGATGCCTCTACGTCTGGGTGTCAATGGTCGAGATCTCACTGAGAACCTGCGTTAGGATTTCTCCGATTGCGGTTGGTGAAGTTGTCTGGCCCTGTCGCTTCTCACTGTTTTCCGAATGTCGAAGTTCGTGCCACCAGTCCGGAGGTGTTCGCTTTCCAAGAGCTGCCTGTTTTGCATTGTCCACGAAGTAGGCTTGCGGGCTTCGGCTAAAGAACTTCTTTCCAAAACGTTCCTTTGCAGCCAAGGTGATGTCCGCCCATTCCTGCACCAAGACCGGGTCGAAGTCGCGAACAAATCGGCGGATAGCCGGCTCTTCAAGACCAATCGCAGCCAAGGGCTCATACAGGTGTGAAGAGGCCAGATCGTTCGATATTCTGAACTCGGCTTTTGTTGTGAAATACGAACCTCGCTCAACCTTGACTGAAAACTTGCCGCCGCGTTTTCCGGTGATGAACGGGTTTGAAGGCTTGATGATGCCGGAATCTGCCAAACGGGCGAGCGTTTTCTGGCACTTTTGCCGGAGTGTTTTTGTCGGCAGTGTTTCACTGAAGCCGAGCACGTGGACGGCGAGGTGGTGAAGCTCAAATCTTGCCTCCGTCAGTCGTTTTGAGAACATCTTTTGCAGCAACAGAAACAAGCGACGCGATGCACAGTCGAGCGACCGATAGACGTCCAAGTCGAATCGGAACTGCTGACTGCCCGCCATGCAGAATTCAAAGAAGATTGGGTCCCAAGCGATTCTCCATGCCCGTGACGAGCGTTTGTCAATTGGTAGGCTGTAGCTCAGAAATCCGAATCCAACCTTTCGATGTTCACCACGAGCAGGATCGTAGAACGCATCGTTGTGATAGCTGACAGTCGATAGTCGTTCCAGTGATTCTGCGAACCTTCGATATTGGCGACCGCCTCGCTTGCTGTGCTGGTCGATGCAGCCGAGTTGCCTGAGACAGTAATGCGGAGTCGCGAACAATTCCGCCGTTGGCTTGTGCTGGCAGCAGGTGAGGGCCAAAAGCCCCCAAAGATAGAACTCGTCACTCGCTGATAACCCCAGCGGGGCGTTCACACGGACTTGAGCCTTCCGCTTATGGCGATTGCGGTCGGTATAGAAATACTCATTGAAATGCACAAGACTTCCTGCAAGCGATGTTCTTGCATCGAGAGGACACAGTGCGTGCTCAACGATTGACAGCTCGCCCATACCGACCGGAATTCTCTTGGTTTGCTTGCTTGCTTTCGAACTGACCATACCTGCTTTAAGTGGATTGAACCTATCGCACCGTAAGCAAGGGGACGCAGCCGCGCAAGTGGAAAGTGCTCCGACGATTCGCTGCCGTAATGGAAGGCGGTCGAGGCGTGTACACTCCGGCACCCTGGATCGAACACTTAACGACGGGCGTCAGTAACTGGTCGTGAAAGTGTGCCACGCAGCGTTTTCCAAACCAGAAACGGGTCTCAATCAAGCCACCATCGGGTCGGTGGCCGGAAAAATCTCCAATCATCTCGCAGGTTTCCACAGAATTGCAAATTGCAATTCGCTAAAGCTCGGCTGGCTTTCGGACAAGAATTGCCCACGTGGAACCGACGAATAAAGAAATTGGCAAATTTTGCCAACGGTGCTATTCTGGTCCGAGTGAACCAGCGAGCGGAGAAACGACCATGCCCACCAGAAACGTCAACCTGACTGAGCAGTTCGATGATTTTGTGCAAGAGCAAATCTCATCGGGCGAATTCAAGAACGCCAGCGAGGTTGTGCGAGCCGGATTGCGGCTCCTGAAGACTCAGTTGATGGAAGACGAGGAGAAGCTGCACTTGCTAAGGACGCTCGCCGCCCAGGGTTTCCAATCACTCGATCAGGGCGAAGGATTGACCGCGGCGAGTGAATCGGAGTTACGAAAGCAAGTTGCTTCAATCGGCAAACGTGCGGCCCGGAAGTCCGAGGCGAAATCAGGCTGATGCGTCTTTTCCGCATTTCTTCCGTTGCTGAAAGCGACATCGAAGACATTCTTGCATGGACACATGAGCGCTTCGGAGAAGCCGCACGGGTACGTTACGAAGCGCTGATCGCTCAAGCCATCATTGACATCGCTAGCAATCCTGATCGAAACGGGTGCACTCCGCGCCATGAGCTTGCGAAGTCCGCCAGTACCTACCATCTGCACTGGAGTCGCAATCAAGTGTCCGAGGCGACCGGTAGGGTGAAACGACCTCGACATTTTCTGCTGTACCGTATAGCTGACAATGGAACCATAGAAATCGGTCGCGTACTTCACGACAGCATGGAGCTGGCTCGTCATCTTCCGACCGATTTCGACGAACCCGTTTAAGCCTGCACTGGTGTTGCCGGCTCATTGGGCTCAAACGCAACAAAAGTTCTTGACGGCCTTCAGGGCGCCGTGTCAGCATTCCGTTAGGTTTTTTGGGCACTTGCCCGAAATTGCATTTGTATGGAGGAGCATGGCAACAACGTTTTGCCTCATCAATCAAAAGGGAGGCTGTGGTAAGAGTTCAACCTGTTTTCATCTTGCCGGAGCGTTTGCCGAACTCGGACTCAAAGTGTTGCTGCTGGATATGGACCCGCAGGGATCTCTCAGCCAGGTCTTCCTTGGCCCTGAATACGTTGAGTCGCTGAACAATAAGCAAACAATGGCCATGCTGTTTGATGAGTGCAGTTTCTTCGATTCTCACGATCGTCTCTTCAATCCGACGAAGGTCACCGGAATCACGATTTGTCCTGCGAACCAGACCCTCGCAAGGTTCAATGTACCTGAACCCGAGAACACCGGCATGTCGCAGTTCGCGGTCCGCGATTTTGTTGAGCAACAGTCGGGCTTCGATATCGTACTCATTGACTGTCCGCCCAACCTCTATCGATGTAGCTGGACTGCAATGGTGGCTGCTGACTATGTGATTATTCCTGTTCCTCCCGAAGATTTTGGTACTCAAGGACTTCGAGCCGTTCATCAGTGCATTCAACAGGCCCGTCGACTGAATCCTGGGCTTCGTCGCCTTGGCCACCTAGTAACACGATGTGACAGCCGATTGCTTGTGCATCAATTGTATGAGCGAAAACTTCGTGAGATGTACAAGGAGATCGTGCTCGACACCGTGATTCCTGAAGCCTCTGCTTTCAAAGTTGCACTAACGCGTCGCAGCCCAGTGCAGCTTAACGAACCACAGTCGAAGGCAGCAAAATTGACACTTTGTTTGGCTCATGAGATTCTTGAGCGAATCGATGTGAATGAACGTAAGCAAAGGATTGCGTAGGCCATGGCAAGCACGAAAAATGCACTCAAGGATGTCAGCGTGAACGTTGACGAATCGATGGGAAGAAGGCAGAACTCCAGAGCTGCGCAATTGAGCCCTGTTTCTTCAGCGAAGGATGTCGGCCGACGTCCGCTTCGGACTTTTGGTGAGGTCGAAGTAGCCTGTATCATCCCTGATCCAGAGCAACCGCGAACGGAGGTTGATAGCGAGGAAATTGAACGGTTCGCTAGAAGCATCCGTGCCCATGGCCAACTTCACCCCATTCGCGTCCGTTGGGACGATAACGTACAGAAGTGGGTCATCATTTCTGGAGAACGACGATGGCGCGCAACTGTTGCGGCAGGACTTCCCACGATTGACTGCTTCTTCGTCGACAAGGACCTCTCTGAAAGCGAACTACGAGAACAGCAACTCGTCGAGAATCTCCTGCGTTCAGACCTTAAGCCGCTTGAAGAAGCCAAGGCCTATCAGGCACTGATGGAACTCAACAGCTGGAATGGCAAACAACTCGCCATGGCTATTAACGTGACAACGTCACGTATAAGCCGATCTTTGGCACTGCTTGACCTTCCAGAAGAGATTCAGCAACAAGTCGATACCGGAACCCTACCAAAATCGTCCGCCTACGAAATCAGCAAGCTTGGTAATGCTGACCAGCAAAACAAGCTGGCCTCTCAAGCAGCTTCTGGAAAACTGTCTCATTCCCAAACCGTTAGACGGATCAAGCAACGCCGAGGGAAAAAAGCAGCGAAACCGAGAAGCGGGATTCATCAAGTGTTTCTATCGGAACGTGGTCTGAAGGTAACAGTAACCGCTGCAACCAAGGTCAACTACCACGAAGTGGAGCTCGCACTCACCGAAGCCCTCGATGAAGTCCGCCACAGAATCCGGAACAATATCAAGCTCTTGTGATACTTCGATTCCCCGCCACTCATTCGCAAGCGGCTTCCGCCTTGCGCTTTTCCGACAAGTCTGGTAAGGAAATAGGGCGAATCCGGTGAGGAAAGAAGGTTTTGTTTACGAATGCTCAGTGTCTCCATTTGTTCGAGACGGTAGTCCGCAGTCCCGAGGTTGTGGTCTACCGTTTCTGTTCTACGCAATTGGAGTTTCGCATGGATACTGAGTACCGAAAATTCATCTGGACGACCGTCAAAGAACACTGCTTCACGAGCTTTGTCGCGTTCACCCTGATGGCGCTGTTGGCAGCGGCAATGATGAACTTTCATTCTGCCTCAGTGATAGCGTTCGTTGGATGTTCTCTGTTTGGAATGGGTTTTGGTATGGCTTGGAACACGGCGCGATACATTGAGTCAATCGTCCAGATTGAAATCGATGAAGAGAACGCTGGATGAATTCCATCTACCGACGAAGTGACCTCACTCCCCCGCGAGTCTCACCGGACTCGCACATCCAGCCTACTTCATATCCCGAACTTTCAGATGAGGCGCGAGCTTCGGGCGGACCCTCCATGGGGACACGCGTTTGTCGTCTTCGCGGCTGTAACCCTCATAGTGGACGTTGTAGAGCAACTCGTTCTTGCCGCTGAAGTCCTGTACCTTTGCCAGAATCACCGCGTCGTACCAGATCTCGTCGTTGTCTGGCATCAGCGCTGCAACTCGAGTTCCCGGCTTCAGTTCCTTGACATGCATTTTGGATCCGACGAGTGTCTGTGCTCCCGGGCGGTTCGTAATCTCCTCTTCCACCAGTTCGTTGCCGGCGAAGTACTGCACCAAGCGGTAGACGGAATTTGCCTTCAACTTCTCCCTGAACTGATTGACGTCGAAGATGCTGATGCTTTCGACAGACGCAGCGATCAACCACCGAGCATCCGGCGAGAACCGAACCATCAAGAGTTTCGGACGGCCGACTCCTCCATCGTCTTTCTTGATCCGGGGCCCCTTGGCGAGTTCTAGCGTGACAATCCGAGTTCCGTTTTCGACATTCCAGAGATGTACACACTTGTCATAGCCGATCGAAGCCAGAACCTTTCCATTTGGATGAAACGCCACACCCTCGATGAGAAACTGCGGCGTTCCGTTCTCTGCTGTGGCCAATGTTCCCATTCCCTCCTTGAAAGGGAACGAGATCTTTGAAGTGGCTGGATCCCATTTGGCGATCGCACCATTGCCTCCCCTGTCCGATCGCCCCCAAAGTGTTCCGTCTGAGGGTCGCAACACCGAGTGCCACAAGCTGTTCAGTGGTAGGCTAACTTGCTCGCCGCTAGCGAGATTCCATCGGTAGTGATCTGCTACGACTCGCTGCCGGTCCACACTGCTCTCGAGCGTGACGATGTCAACAGACGATTTGATCGTAAACTCTCCAAGCCGTTCGCCAGTCGCTGAGTAGTGAGCCAGTGCTTTGCTTTGTCGCACAACGACGCTGTCATCTGGGCCCCAGCAAAATCCGCTCTTCAGCTCGTTCGCCCAAGACGCATCCTTCAGCAGCTCAACTTTGGACTCTTCGCCTGACGCGGCATCCCACAAGATCAGATGAGAGTCGTCCAAGGCCGCAATCGACTTTCCATCGGGTGTAAAGCGAATCACTTTGTAAGCGTCGGCCTCGATCCAGTTCAAAAAGCGAAGCGATTCAACCTCCCAAATGCCAATTCCGGAACCTTCGGGAACATCCTGACACAAAACGGAGTTCGCATCGCTACCAATCCGTTCCCACGCGGACTTGCGATTCGTCAAAGAGACCGCGAGCCGTTTTCCGTCCGGAGAAAAGCAGATGGGTGAATAGGGTCGTGCGTAGTCGGCTCCGCCACCAATGCTCCTAAGTTCAAGGTGCCTGAGTCTCCTTTGCTGCAAGTCGTCCGCTGATGCCAACCCTGAATGAGCGATGAACGCGACGACCAAGAATGGTCGTACGAAGATTCGACGGATTCGCCAAGTGCCCATCAAATACCTCTCGTATGTTTGAATACCGATTGGGGAGTCTACTGTCATCCATTTTGCTCATTCCAGTCGTGAATCACCACTCCAGAGAAGCTACGTCGGCTAAATGATGTCGACTTGCTGGGGCCTGTCTGCGGCATTTCCGATCGTGACACAGCATCAAAGTCCGTTGGTCCCGCCGTTTTGCTCCGGTCCTCACCGCTGTTTTCGCTACGCGAAAGGCTCCACCTTGACTCGCTGTCTTCGGATCGCCGTGGCATTCAACTTAAAGCACTGGCTACTCCGCCCGTCCCCGAAGACTAGTTTTCACCAGTCCAAAGACCGCTTCGTCCTGAAGCGGTCTATCACTCCCAACCAGCACTCGACTCCCGCATATGAACTTCTGAAACGTGACGCTCTAACGCAAGAGAACGGAATGCGTGTTGACTCCGACCTGTGGATGCTTTTCCGTTGACCTTCGATCGAAGTTACCCCCAATCTCCCTACAAACTCCACTCCATCCGACTTCGCATATACCTTCTTCCTGATACAAAAAACGGGGTAAATCGCATCGCCCCGTTGGGCGATCTGGTCGTCGAGGCTCCTGCTCGGTTTC
>DNPC01000096.1 GCA_003501565.1 Planctomycetaceae bacterium
GGCGGTTCAAGGTGCGATGCAGCGTATTTCACCAAGATGGACCTGATTTTTTCTTTGGGGATGCTCTGCGCTCGTCTGGCTTGTAATCTGGGAATGTGGAAACGTGGAGGATTCGGATCAATTCGATGCTGACCTTGCTGAGTTTGTAAGTCGTTCGACGAACGCGGGTACAGTGTCACACGTTGAACTCGTCCAGGAACTTTGGAGCGGTTACGGGCAGATCTTGCGCTGCCATCTTGAAGGTGCCACGGTCTCGAGCGTCATCCTCAAACACGTTCGCTGGCCTGACGAGCGAACGCACCCGCGTGGCTGGGCGACCGATTGCTCGCACCAGCGAAAGCTTAATTCTTACCAAGTCGAAACAGCTTGGTATGAACTCTATGGTGAGCTTTGCGGTGATTTGTGTCGTATTCCCAATCGTTTGGCTGCCGAGCGGCGTCCCGATGGAGTCCTCCTGTTGCTGGAGGACATGGACGCTGCAGGCTTTGCGGATCGCCGTCACAGCGCTTCGGATTCCGAAGTTGAAGCGTGTCTGCGCTGGCTAGCAAATTTTCATGCTACTTTTTTGGGGCAGAACCCCAAAGGGCTGTGGGAGGTTGGAACGTATTGGCACCTCGCCACTAGGCCGGATGAATTCGAACGACTGGAAGATATCAAGCTGAAATCGGCCGCAGCTGAGCTTGATCGCCAGCTATCGACCACACCATTCCAGACGTTTGTTCATGGCGATGCCAAACTTGCGAACTTCTGTTTTAGCGAAGATGGATGCAATGCAGCTGCCGTTGATTTCCAATACGTTGGTGGCGGCTGTGGAATGAAAGACGTAGCCTACTTCATTAGCAGTTGCTTTGACGAGAACGAATGCGAACGCCGCGAATCGAGTGTGCTTGACTGCTATTTCGGACATCTCCATGAAGCGATCAATCGCCAGACGAAATCAATCAACTTCCAAGCTCTCGAGGCAAATTGGCGCGAGCTTTATCCAGTAGCCTGGACGGACTTTTTCCGTTTTCTTCAAGGTTGGAGCCCCGGTCACTGGAAAGCCCATCGCTACAGCAAGCGGATTGCAAGCGAGGTTTTGAAATCGCTATGAAACTCAACGATTCAGAACTCACCGACCTCGCGCGCCTCGCCGTCGATGCTGCCACTGCCGCAGGACAGATGATCGCACGTACTCGCCCCAGCGAGATTGACTACAAGGCCGGTGCTACTAGCCTTGCGTCACAGGTGGTTACCGAAGTCGATCGGCGCAGCGAAGCGATCATTCTCGATACACTCCAGCCAACGCTTGGGCGTTTCAACCTGGGACTGCTTACCGAAGAGCAGCCGGATGACGGCGGCCGCTTCAGTGCCGACTATTTCTGGTGCATCGATCCGATTGATGGGACGCTTCCCTTCATAGAAGGTACGCCAGGCTATGCGGTTTCGATCGCACTCATTCGCCGTGACGGTGTTCCGACGATTGGCGTCGTCTACGACCCGGTAGAAGAAACGGTAACCTACGCAATCGCGAACTCCGGTGCGTACCAAAACGGTCGGCCGTGGACCCCACAGTTGACCAACCAAACGTCGAATAGTGCGACAGTGCTCTCACTATTCACCGATCGAAGCTTTCTATCAAGCGAAAGGCGTGCGGAGGTCACTCAAGAAATGGAAGCCATTGCCGATGCAATGGGACTTGCTGGCCTAAAGATCGATGCAAGCAGTGGCGGAGTAGTGAACGCTTGCAAAGTGCTGGCGAATCCACCTGCGTGCTATGTGAAACTACCCAAGCGAAACGGCGGCGGCAGCTTGTGGGATTACGCAGCAACTACTTGTATTTTTAGCGAAGTTGGTGCCGTTGCTACTGATCTCTACGGCGAACGTTTCGATCTCAACCGAACCGATTCGACACTCATGTGTCACCGAGGAATCCTGTACGCCAGCAACGAAGATCTCGCGCAGCGACTACGTGCAAAATTTGGCTAGCCCCGCTGCATAACCGGCTGCTCACCATGCCAGATCTTGCCCCCCTGCCGCTGTTCAGTCCACTACGGCTGCGTCACTAAATGCTCCATGGGCACTCACCGCAACGACGCGGTAGCGGTGATTACTCGCAGATCGATTCGCCCGTGAATCCGTGAACTGCGTCCCGAATGCAGTGCCCAAGAGTTCATCGCCATCGTACACGCGGTAAGCTACGACCCAAGTGCCAGCCTTTCTTTCTTGAGGTGCCTTCCAAGTCAGATGCCCGCGACCGGAACCTAGCTCCTTATATTCCAGCTGCTGCGGCTTTGCCGGTTTTAGGTCATTGGCAACCACAGCCCCCAGCATGAGAGCTTCGATTTCCTGGGCGATGGCCTCGGGATCACGCTTCTTCTGGATATACCCCTGATTTCGGTCGATCTTATCCGTCCAGCGACAGACACCCTTCTCGCTCAAATCGATATCGCCATCAAGGTAAGCTTGATAGTTCTCCCCTTCACCGCGGATCGCATAGTGCAAAGCGCATTGGTCATTACTATGCCGGTCGATCTTTTCACTCCCGCCGCGTTTTCCAAAATGATACTCGTAGCTCCGACGAACAATATGATTCTCTGGCAGTGACTTCAGGGCCTGCCCTGTCATGACATTTCCCTGTTGCGCATTGTAATAATCTCCGCAACCAACTTCCCAACCAGAGGCTGTGAACGGAGCAGTGCAGTTCTCAAGCACATAGCGACACATTTGATTACGCTGAGCGTTCAGGCACGACCATTTCGTGTAGCTGCATAGTTCGACCGCTCCACCCCAGTTTGTTCTATCGAGTCCCTTACCGCCGATAAAGTTACCTCCCATCGTAACGACCCCAGCAACTTTTTCTTCCACCAACTTCTTTCCATTCAGCGGGCTAAACTCACAACTCTCCGATTTCAGTAAGGCATAGAAGTTGTGCATCGTTCCAATGACGATGATCGTCACGCTCTTGGGATCTGCTGTCGCCAGGATCTCACGGTACAGACGTACGCTATCGATTGCATCAGTGTGGTCCTTCAAACTGCGTGGGTATTCTTCAGAAAGCATGTGGCTGTAAAGGTCCTCTGGCGCAGACTTCTGCACCTCGTACCCCTTATAGTCTCCGACCGGAATCGCTGGCCGACCATAAAACTGATTGATGGCACTAATGCTTAGGGAGCCTTCCTTATGATCGATCGAGTTGATGACAGCCAAGATCTCGCATTCACCGCGACTCGCCATTGTGTGGAGCATCGCCATGCAACCAACGTCGTCAGGATCCGACGAAGGGTCAGTATCAAGGATGACCTTCTGCTGTGCGTTGAGTATTGGTGACGCAACGGACACAACGGTGAATACCGCGGAAATGAGCTGCGCGCGGGTTCGGCTAACCACTTCTTATTCTCCAACTCCTAAAACCTCGAAGGAAACCGGCTGCATCTTAGCCTAATCTGCGATGTCGATGGCTCCCACGGTGTTCGCAGAGCAGCTTTACTGCCCTCCGGCCATCAGATCGATCGACCTCTGCTGTGGTACGCTTGGCTACGCTTTGGCTGGTTAAGAATCGCCTGCAAATCACGACCTTTGCTCCTGCAAAAGCTGTGTTTTAATCGTGTCAGACCTGCAGAAGCAGAAAAATGGGGCTTTTCTCTGCCGAGGCGCAAGAATCAAGCATTTGCGTTCGTCTAGTAAAGTGCAGCAACATGGGTATTCACGAAAAAACAACGCGTTTGAGCCTCGTCGGACGGCTCAGCAATAAAGCTGACCAGGAAGCCTGGTTTGAGTTCGTGGAGATCTACGAACCGCTGGTTTTCAACGTAGTCATTCGATACGGGATTCAGCATGCCGATGCCAAAGAAATCACGCAGCAGATTTTGACAAAGATCCTGACCGCTATCGACTCGCGAGATCACGAGAATGCACAAGGGACGTTTCGGGGCTGGCTTTACCGCATGACACGCAACGCCACTGTCGACTTTTTGAGAAAGAGCCAGCGGCAGCAGCATCGGGTTGCCGTTGCCGATGTGGAGCAACTACCCGAACACAAACAACCTCCTGAAGACGACTTCCATTTGGAATACGAAAGACAACTTTTCCAGTGGGCGTCAGACAAAGTGAAGGACACGGTTAACACGACTAACTGGAATGCGTTTTGGTCAACGACAGTTGACGGCGAGCCGATCCCGGAAGCGGCACAGAGACTAGGCATCTCCCGTGGAAAGGTCCATGTCGCTCGCTCGCGAATCATGGCACGAATCACCCGATTGATCGAACAGCGTTTGGCTGAATCGAAGGACCAGGTTTGACCATGGACGGGGAGATCAACGGCGAAGGAAAACACCTTACCGAATCGGAAATCAAGCTGCTGGTAGACGGAGATTTGGACGCATTGACCGTGGAGCGTATCAGCAATCATCTAGGTGCATGTATGCAATGTCAGGCGCGAGTAGAAAGTTATGCTTCGGCCCCAGACGGTTGGAGCCGTTTTGCTGAGGTCATACAAAGCTCGACTGCCGATCGCTTAGGTCCGCCGTCAAGCAACGATTTTCAGGTGCCCCATGACAACGACTTCCAAACGCAACCAAGCACTGCACCATCGAATCTCGCAGTCGTTGCTTCCGCTGCAGCCCTGCTACTTGGCGTTCTGATTCTGACTTCAATAGTTGTGAGCAGTTGGGGGAGTCCGCCTTTAGAAAGTGCACCGCCGGTGCCCACTGCTCCCGCACCGACTGTCCCCGCTCCGACTGTCCCTGCTCCGACTGCTCCCGCGCCCGGTTCGCCCCAAGTTGCACCGGTGGCTGGCGCGGGTAACTAGATCGGCTGGGACCGACGG
>DNPC01000036.1 GCA_003501565.1 Planctomycetaceae bacterium
CGATGGACGTTGTGCATCGACAACTACATATAGGAAGTTTGGGGAAGCCAAGATTCCTTGAATCGCCGATCGCATTGCCGCTTCGTCCGAGCCACCTCGATCGATTTCGGTTTGATATAGCGACAGGTAAACTTCAACTTCATCATCAGTAATCTCTCGCCGGAATGCTCGTCGTAGGAAGTGCTGCAAACGTTCGGTTGGCGAACGTTGCGCGATAGAACGATCCATCTTCACTTCAGGCTTCACATCCTCGGGCTCGACCAATCTCGCCGGGGCTTCTGCTTGCACCAGCGGTTTACGATTGGGTGCATCACGAGTCACAAAACTGAAGTCGTCTAACAACACGTAGTCACCCGAAAAGTCGCTTCCGTCAATCGCCAGCCGCCGGATCGTGCGTTCACCTGGTGCAACTATCGCGACGAAAGTATTGTCAGTTCCCACGCCGGGTCTAAGGGTTACGGAGATTTCGTCCGTGCTGCTATCATCGAAAGTTGCCTTCAGCCGGATTGTGCCCTGTTGATCACGGCGACTAAGCAGTACGATTCCTAGTTCGGCAATCCCGGCGAATCGACCCGATCCTGCTCCCTGGAACGTAAGTTCGAAGTTCCGCTGTTGCTTTTTGTAATTCGTCATCAACGTATCGCCACTACTTTCGGCAGCAGTGGAAAACGCGGCCAGCCAAATGTCCTCATTCGGGTTGACTGCCAGAGTGCGGATGGCACTGCGGCCATAGGTGATTCGAATCAATCCGCCTTTGCCCGCAATCGTTGAGTTGCGAAGTTCTTCTCCGCTAAACACGCCGCCTCGATCTTCGGCAAAGGCGATGTCGAGCCGCTGTTGAAACTCTTCGAGAGTGCGATAACTTGCTTGAGCCGTGCGAGCGACGTTATTGTTTGTGGCCAGTCCTGCGTCGCTCGTTGCCAGGGGTTTTGATCTCAGCGATGTATTGCGGGTAGGCTGTTGGTACCGCGCTTTGGGAAACAGCTCTTCCATCCGCCTGGCCCGACTGAGCAGTTCGGGGTGAAACGCGATTTCTCCGGCTAGTTTGACGTATTGAGCCAGTCGGACGGCGGACAGGTTTTGCGCGTCACCGCGATTGGTGAATCCGTATTCGGCTCTTGAGTCACCTGGCATGCTAGCGTCCCGGAGTAGCACGTTATACTTTGCGCCATACTCGCGAGCGCCCATTGTTAATCGATCTGGGAGGGTTCCGCTGGCAGGTTGGTAGTGTTCACGACCGAATGGTAGTCTTTCAGAGAACATAAGCACGTCTGTGCCTAGCCCGAGTAGATCACGCACGGTGTTGTTGTATTCCAGCCGTGTTAGTCGGCGGAGCACGGGGCGGCCGGGATCGCGAAGCGGTTGCACAGCGTTGTCTGTTTCCAGTGATGGTTTCTTGAGTACGTCGCGAATGCCCTTCAGTAGCTGCTGACGTTCTTCAAGTGACGGTAACTCGGCGTCTGCCGGTGGCATGTCATGCCCTTCGACGGCGTCGAGTGCTTTTTTCCAGGTGGGCCCACTGGTGTGTAGAGGTGCTGAAGCGATCAACTGCGTCAAGCTGAAACCGGCTTCGGGAGCCTCGTCGGGTGCGCCATGACAATCGATGCAGTAGTTGTTCAGCAGCTCCGAAGTGTCATCACCGTATGTGCTCGCTGTGAACAAGATAGCGAGGCCAAGGAAACGGATAATGCAACTAACCGCCCGTGACGAGAGCTGTCGGAAGCTGTATTGATGACCTTCCGTCACGGTGCCGCTGACGTGGCAGGGTATGTCGGTGCGCACGTTTGTGTGATCACTCAGGCCGACCGAATCATAGTGTTGCCCGTTGCGGGTTCGCGATCTATTGCTTCCCATTAGTAACCCACATGCGTTTGATCGTCAGGTCGATATCTTCCTCAGTCGCAACCTGAATAAGATAACCTGCCATGTTACGTAAATCTGGATCCGTTGACCGTTGTTTTCGTCGTTGAGTGTGCCAATCGACGTTGCTGAGTGGGATCGACAGAGTTGACCACTCGCCCGGCCGGAGATGTTCGTTCCAGGCCTTGCGCGTGTAAAAGTAGTTTGCCCCAAAGCGGCCGCGTTCTGCTGGGAAAACACGTGCTGCTACCATGACTCGGATACGCGCGTATCGCTCTTGGCGGAATTGAATGTGCAGCACCGAATCGGGTTGAATCGCAAACAACGCGTGCTGGCCCTCTTGCCACGCGTTGTGCGTTGAGATTGCGTAGGGAGTATCCTTGGCGCGGATGCCGGTTGCTCGCACGGCTGACTGGCCGTCTGTGTTGACAGTAGTGCCAGTTTGCCAACCGGCAGGGAGACCAGAAGTGAAGTCCAGCGACCAGCTGTCCTTTAGCTTTGGAAGAGCAGTTGCATGTAGTTGCTCAGTAGCCGAACGTGTCGCTTGAGCGAATTTTCCCTGCCCCACTTCAACACGCTGGCCATCGCTTTTGCGCGTCAGCGCGACAAGGCCTGATGCAACCTCCAGTCGAGTCTCGCCAGAACCGACCTTTACGCCGAGTGTGGTACCCAGGACTTCCATTGTGGCGGTAGGCGTTGAGATACGAACAGGCAGTCCAGCGGGTTGCTGAGAAACGTCCGCCTGGATGAGTCCAGAGCTTAGGACGATTTGTTTTCCGCCACCGTTATAGTTCGACACCGTCAGTGCAGTGTCGCCGAGGAGGGTAACGACGGTGCCATCGTCGTAGAAAATCTCCGCCGAATCCATGGAACCACTTGTGCGGATCGTTTGCCCGTCGAAGATTTGGGTGGTTGTGGATTTAGCCGTGAATTTAGCGATGGCGGACGGCGAATTGCTGGAGGCTTTTCTAATAACAACGCGGATAGTTACGGCAATTAGCAGGGTGGCAGCGATGGCGACCACGATGCGCAGCCGACGGCGCCTCGATATCAAACTCTCTTTCGAACCGGAGAGGTTTTTCGATTCGTTCTGCTGGATTCGCTGGAGCACTCGATCTTCGATTCGAGCGGCACGAGTTGTTTCGATCGTCTGGACAACCTTTTCGGCTTGTGATCGCTGACCAGAAGCTAAGAGCGCGGATTCAAGCTGAATGATTCGCAGAACCGTTTGATGATCTTGTTCCGACTCGATTGTTCGGCGTTCCATTTCG
>DNPC01000403.1 GCA_003501565.1 Planctomycetaceae bacterium
CACGATCGCCGAACGTGGCGTCAAGAATCCCGATGCGTTTTTGTTTGACGACGACGGAAACGTCACTCGGGTCATCGAGTCTGCGGGCCGCTATTCAATCGAACAAATCGAATCATTCCATCGGCACTGCCAGTCCGCCGAGCTTCCATACGAATTGTGGTAGTCATGCAGAGTATCAACATGAAACCTACACGGCTCATTCTCGAGTTCATCGATCGATACACACTTGCAGTCGACCACTGCTTGCCTGTTGCCGATCGAGAGCGGGCAATGCTTGCCGTTGAACTCCTGCAACGATCCGGCCGCATCAACCAGTGGCAACACCCATGCGGTCTGCGGTATTGGACGGCAGCGAATCGAAAGCCGCTAACCGACAAATCACTTGCTCGTGCGTTGGGCATTCTGACGTTTTGCCACTGTTCCGAATCTCGGTCACTGGTCACCCAGTCGCAGTTGGAAAACTACTTCCCAAACCTGTTCCGGCACGGCCTGCCGGCGGCTCATTACGTCGATGCGACGTCGCATTCAACACGACTAGGGCATGTCCGGGTCGATACCGGGCAGTCAAAGATCATCCGGATCGCCGCTCGCACGCGCCGTTGCATCGACAAGTACAAGCAGCAGTCCGGCTTTCGTGAACTGATTGGCAAAGGCGACTTCGAATTCACTTGGATAGTGCCAACCGACGCGAAGCAGCAACGCTTGACGGAAGCCCTTTTTCCACTTCGTGGCAGCGGTGTCCATTTGCAAGTCATTGCGATTCCCGAGTTGCTCAACATCGTTGCTCATATTCCTTCGCTTTCGAACAAGAAACCCAATCGCTCAATCCCCAAGCGGGTTTGAAAAGGTCTCTCGGCCCGAGAGCAGAAAAAAACAACGGGTAGGTGATCGCTTCCGATTGCTTGGCAGGCGCTGCAAGTGCATGTCAATCAAGCGTCGTCTGGAATGAACCAGCGGCGTCAAAAGGAGGTTCAGATGAAAAAAAGTCTGATTGATCACCTTCAAGGAAAACCGTCCGCGGTGCGTTGGGTCGCTGCGGTCGTTCTGGTTTGGCCCATCTATGCAGTTCGCTACGCCCTTATCGGCGTTCTGATCTGCTTGTGGCTCTACCACGCTCCTCGCGTAGCGATGCTCACTTGGAGCACTGTTACTAACGTTGAGCATTACCCCAACAAAAAAAGAACGCCGAAGAAGAGTCAACCTTGGCAAAAGCTCGACGACTTCGACGACGTTCGAGTTCGCGTTAGCGAACTCACGCAGTACCCGAAGCAATGAGGCTTCGGGCTTAACAACTTGTACCGGTGGAGACAGGAGGGCCTGCTCCATCGGTTCACTAACAACGTGTGAATAGCACACGAGGAGGAAACATGGCAAATGCGCCGATTAAGCGTTTCGCAGTAGGGAACGGCATTCGAGCTTCCGTCTGGAAGAACGAATCAAAGAACAAGGGATCGTGGCTAAGCGTCACGATCACTCGAACCTACCGTGACGGCGAAGACTACAAGGACACCACGTCGTTTCGGCGTGACGACTTGCTATTCGTCGCGAAGGCGTCGGAACTGGCGTTCTCATGGTGTCTTGCGCAGGCCGACAAAGCCAAGCGTGAGGCCAACCAAGAGTAACGGAATATCAACCTGCCGGTGGGATGCTCCCACCGGCTTCACGGATGAAAACGCCATGGAAGATGTCAACCAAATAGCACTCTTTCCAATGGGAAGAATCGTAATGACCAAAGGTATTCACTTGGCAATCGCGGCAGACGAGATGCTCACCGCGTTGCTGAGGCACGCCAACGGTGATTGGGGTGACGTTTGTGATGAAGATCGTCGTTCAAACGAAGAAGCACTCGAGCGTCACTTTCGTTTGTTCTCGGTCTACCACGCTTCGGACAAAACGAAGTTCTGGATCATCACTGAAGCGGATCGCTCCTGCACCACGATTCTTCTTCCTGAAGAGTACTGAGTCGCAAATCGGTTTTCGTCGTTCAGGGAACGACATGGGTTCTACCCACGGTTCCACCGGGCTGTTCGTGTCAGTCCGGCACTTTTCTTACTCACCTCTCCCTGACAGACAACTGTGAGGGAGGGGCGATTGAAAAACGGGGAGTTCACGCCCCTCTGGCACACGTGAACTTCCCTTCGGAGAAAAGCAAATGACACGACTTTACGAACGCTTAGTAATCACTCTCATGCCGCCTCGCCTGCTCGACGCGATGCACGTGGTCTACGAGGAATGCGCCCAGTCATGCAATGACAGGGTGCCCTCACCAGAGATCCATCCGATCGAGACGATGGCAAGGTGGCTGCGAGTTGCACATTCACTTGGCTGGACGCCGCCGGAGCGGCCAATCCCGTGCGGGCCTTTTGGTTCCATCTCCGGGATTGACGATGGCTCGCATCCGTCATGGCTTCCCAACGATGAGTGCTTCTTTGAAGAGCTGAACTAAGCAACCCGGCGTGGAGAGAGTGACAGCTCTCCGCGCATCTTTAATGTCAAAAAGCCACACGATTACAACACGATGCTAAACAAATCGAGAAGACCATACACGTTGGCAGGAGCCGAGCAGCTTACCGCATCGGTCTACAAAACAGGCGACGAACTCACTGGTTTTGACTACCGCTTCAACATCACTCGCCTGAACAACCACACGGGACGAGTGAATCAATGGCTCACGCCTGATGACCTCTTTGCGATGGTCAAGTTAGTTCGAGTCTTGTCAGCCGAGCTGGCTGACGATGGCTGCATGAATGAATCACTTCGCGGTCAGTTGATCCGCCTTGCAGCAGCACTTGATTCCGCAATTGCTGAGGTATCCACCAACGAAAACGTACGCGGAGTCACCGACCAATGAGAACCAAACTCGTGCATGAGATCAGACAGGGACTGCTCGTCGTTCGCATACGTCGTGCAAAGTCAGGCGACACGATCCGCCACATGCTTTCCCTCCATCGACTCTACAAGAACGGCGACTTGTGGCACGAATCGACTCGTCTTGGCCGCGACGATATCCCGTTCGTTCGCTTCCTGCTTGATGAAGCCCATACGTGGATGATCGAGCAGGAAGGCGGCGTCACGATACACACGAAAGACCCTGAATGAACGGAAGGTACCCAAGCATCGTCGGAGACCTCGAAGAGCTTGTCGCTTCTGAGTTAAAGTTCGGGACGGTTTACGCTGATCCGCCCTGGTCCTACTCCAACAAGGCGGCTCGCGGTGCAGCTGACAATCACTATTCGACAATGGATCTGGAATCGATCTGCTCGGAACCCGTTCGTCAGTTGACTGCGACCAACGCTCACTTGCACCTTTGGACGACAAACGCGTTCCTTCGAGAAGCATTCGATGTCATGGATGCATGGGGATTCAATTTCAAATCGTGTTTAGTTTGGATCAAGCCACAACTCGGCATGGGCAACTACTGGCGAGTTTCGCACGAATTCTTGTTGCTCGGTGTGAGAGGTAGCTTGCCGTTCGCAGACAAGACCTGCCGAAGCTGGTTGCTCCATCGACGAACCCGCCACAGCCGAAAGCCGTTTGCCATTCGTGAACTTATCGAACGGGTTAGCCCGGGACCCTACCTCGAACTCTACGGTCGCGAAGAGCAGCCCCGAACGCAGTGGACCGTCTACGGTAACCAAGTCGAACGCAGGTTGTTCTAACCATCTTCAGTGAATCTGTGACCTGCCAATGAGAAGCCCGAAACCCAAACAGCGAAAGGAAGAAAGTGACCGACAGTCACGTTCAGACCTGCCAGATTGGGTTTCCGATGAACTCCTGCAAAAAACCATCGAAGTCTGGCAGCCGTACTACGGGAGCCAGTTGACCCACGACGATGCCATCGCGATCATCAAGAATGTCGGTGGTGTGATCGATTGTCTTCGTCGGGAGTAGTCAAATGAAGCGGTTCGTTGCCCTCGCTCGCGTCAGCAGCCGCGAACAGGAACGAGAGGGATTCTCACTTGAGGTTCAGGAAGCCGCCCTCAGGCACTACGCCCAGTTGCAGGAAGGTGAAATTGTCCGTTTCTTTCGGATCGCCGAAACAGCGTCAAAGAGCGATGAGCGGAAGACCTTCAAGGAACTCATTCGCTACGCGAAGAAGCACTGCTTGGAAATCGATGGTCTGCTGTTCTACAAGCTCGATCGAGCCGCACGGAATCTCTACGACTACGTCGAACTGGAACGACTCGAGTCTGAATACAGCGTCCCTTTCATTTCCGTCGCCCAGCCCACCGACAGCAATCCGGCTGGCCGGATGATGCGACGCACGCTCGCCAACATGGCCAGCTTCTACACCGAACAACAGTCCGTTGATGTACGCGAAGGTCTTGCACGCCGCGTTCAGGAAGGCTGGTTTGTTGGCCTCGCCCCTTATGGCTACAAGAACGTCCGCAAGAACAGTCGCGGCATCGTCGAAGTCCACCCACGCAACGGGAAAACGATCAAACGTATTTTTGAGCTGTTCGCTTTCCATTCGCTGACACTCGACCAACTTGCTCAGAGATTGCATGAGGAAGGGCTGGTCTACCGAGACTCGACTCCCAAATTCCCCCGCAGTTCCCTCCACAACATCCTCCGCGACCGGGCCTACATCGGAGAAATCGAGCACAAGGGGAATTGGTATCCCGGTAAACACGAACCACTTGTTGACCGTCCAACTTGGGATCGGGTGCAGACCATCCTTGGTGGGCACATTTATCAATCCCATGAACTGACCTACGCCGGTGACCGCATCAAGTGCGGATACTGCGGCCATCGCATCACGGGAGAGGTGAAGACGAAGCAAACGAAGGCGGGGCCAAAACGATACATCTACTACCGATGCACCTACTACAACAAGGGCGATCATCCTCGTATTCGTATCCGAGAAGCTGACTTCGACGCTCAGGTCTTGGCTGTTCTCACCAAAATGAAAATCCAAGACGAAGGCTTGCAAGAATGGTTCCGCACTGTGCTTGCTTCCAAGACTCGTGATACGCAGTTGGATTCGCTTTCACAGCGACACGAACTTCAGCGTCAGGAATCACTCATTGTTGGCCAGCAGGACCGGCTGCTAAACATGCGGTTGGCTGACGAGATTGACGAGGCTACGTTTGCCGCAAAGCAGACCGAACTACGTGATCGCCTGAGCAACTTGAAGCTGCAACTCGAAGTCCTCGACCGTTCTCACGACGAATACGCTGACTTGGCGAGCAGGATTTTTGAACTTTCGCAAAGCCTTACGGACAAATGGCTTGCGGCCGATGTGATGGAAAAACGTCAGATCCTCGATATTGTGTTTTTGAACTGCTTGCTCGATGACGTAACTCTAGTCCCCACAATAAGAAAGCCCTTCGACGTACTCGCCGAAGGGCTTGTTTCTAAGAATAGTCGGGGTGACTGGATTTGAACCAGCGGCCTCTGCGTCCCGAACGGGGAAGGAAAATTGTAAACCCAATAAAAACAAGGGTCAAACGCACCCGAAAAGCCTCAGAAGCCTCAAAAAAAGCACTAGTTGGAGACAAAATGGAGACAAAATGCAACTCATTGTTGCCGTGGGTGAATTCACTCTCAGGGCTTTTTCTTACGCGCTCCGTCTAGTGCCCCATCCGTCCGTGTTTTCTCGCGCCTTGAATACGCGCGAGAAAGGCCTAAGAATGGGTGCAAGCTATATGGAGGGAAGCTATATGGAGGGAAGCTATGACAAACGAGATACTTGGAATCGCAAAGCCAATCGTCGAAACAGCGTCAAATCTGCTGGAAAGACTCGCAGGAAAGCCATGCGAAATTGCAGGTGAAATTGTCGCGGATCAGCTCTACGCGTGGCAGTGTGCCCGTCGGATCTCAATCTTCAATAAAGCAAGCGAAAACCTCAAACGCGAAAGAATTGATCCTAGAACGATTGCGCCTGGATTCCTGATGCCACTCCTCGAGGCGGCCGGAAATATCGACGACGAAGAACTTCAGAAGCTGTGGGCAAATCTGCTGGTTTCAGCGGTCGAATCAGATTCCGCACAAGTTTCAAACTACATCGAAACTCTGCGAGGAATCACACGCGTCGAGGCCCAGCTCCTTACTAGTATTGCCATGGGTGAAATCACCAAGGGCTATAAGCTGACATTACTTCGCGAGGGTGATTGGTCGCTCAAGAACCCATTTGAAAAAGGTCTTACAGAGCTGGGCTTCCCGAATCCTACGGCCTTTTGGGCGGCTGCCTCGAGACTTTACACCTGTGGGCTCCTTGTACTGAAGCCCAGTCCTTCGAAGTCCATTCGCGCGAATACCCGAAAAGGCGAGTTGGGTTTCGAAACCAACGAAGTCGTGGCTAAAGCAACCTCTGTCAAGTTCCTCTTGACGCCCTATGGATTTAACTTCTTATCGAAAGTCACGCGAAAGTCACTCAATGTAAGCGTCGCTGAACCTTGGGAAGGGCTACAAGAGCTGCAAGATACAACCCGAGACATCGGTAATCACATCGTTAATGATGTTTCACGCGATGAAGTGATGCAAATCGTTCGAGACAACATTGGTGTGATTTGAACGAATTGTTGCTAGTTGGTTCCTACTTCTTGGCTTTGAGTCGCGTCCTACTTCTGGGAGCGCTTTCCCACCTGGATTGGAGTATCGATGCTGGAAAATGAGATTCGTGATATCGCATCGCGGATGCGTCACGCCTGGGAGCGAATCAAGCAACTGGACGAATCGTACAAGGACTTCCCTGCGAACTACTGTTCAGCAGCTTCGAATTGTATGGCTGCTTATTTTCACGATCTAGGTTGCCGAGTCGAATACAAGAAAGGCCACTGCCCAGTACGCGAGGACGGCGTGCATGACTGGTTGTTGGTAGATGGGTATGTCGTCGATATAACTGCTGATCAATACCGCGACTTAGTAGATACAGCTGTGATAGTTGCTGAGCACTCTACATGGCACGCAAGCTTACGTCCGGAAGAAGTGCCGATCTGCAACATTGAAACTCGTGCTGCTGAGATCAAGAGCCGCGCGTACCCAGAGCTATACCGCAAACTGCTGTCATACCTTTAGCTGTCTAGCCAATACGATGACGTCGCCCTGAAAGGGAGCCGAGCCGGTTCGCAACACTGGAGAGGCTATTTGACTTTAGCGACCTCGCATGCCCAGTCGTACCGGAAGTCGAACACTTCGCGTAGGAAGTGGATTGTCGAGTGGTACTTGGTAGCAATCCTGCTAGTAAAGTCGTTGGACTCGGCATACTCTGATGCTTTTTGATGTAAAAAGCGAAAGCCTGCAATATCATTGGGGAATTCAGGGACATCCCATTCTTCCATCGGTCCCTCGATCTCTCCGAGTTTTGCATGGTCGTACCAACCAAGCAGCCTGATAAACGGATTCAGGAACAGAACATCATCACGCCTTTTCCATACACCTTCCCGTTCAAACAGTGCTATTCGATCTTCGCCGAACGGTTTCCATGCACTTGCAAGAATCGTGATGCCAATCCAGTTCTCTGCTTGCTCGGCCTTGTAAGCCTCAATCAGGGCGTTTCCGTAATACAGGTCGCGGCCCCGCGACGCATCTGGACGCACCACGAATTCACCAAAGCTTATCGCACCACGAGCTGCAATTCCCTTTGCGAGGAGGGATGATAGTATCATCCCTCCAATTGCATAGACATCGAGGAAAGCCCAGTCGCCATATCCGTTGCTGTCCTGATAGAAGACAAAGGTATCTGAAAAGTATATCACCTTGAACTGTGAGTTCCTCTTGGACCAGTGATCGAACGGCTCAAGGCACTTGCAAATGGTCTCGTAAACCACGTCTGAAGACTGCGATTCAACCATATTGCTAAATCCGAGTATGTCAACGAATAGCAGGTATCGCCCATCGTCGAGCATGTCTTGCTCATTCTTCATTGACGGATTTCTTTGAGCGGGCTTCGGATAGAACGAGGCTATAAACGCAACGCCTTCAATTCCGCCACAGTATACCGCTAATGTTTCTTCGTCTTCGGTATTGATGCGAACGAACTTCCCATTTCTGCAAAGGCTAGCCGTCCATCTATAGTAGTCGCGTAGTCGCTTCGGGCGTTGTGGCTACACGGTGGCCCCGTGGGTGAATTTCACTTTCGGGGCTTTTCTATTGGCCTCTTACAGAGCAGCCCAATAGAGGAACACCCTCAAAGAACTCGGCCAGATTCCGAAGCCCAAGAGCTTTTGAGGCACGACAAAGTGTCGCGAGCTGGGGTTGCTTTCTGCCACTCTCGAGATGAGAGATCCGAGATTTGGTTATGCACATCCGGGAAGCCAATTCCTTCTGCGTCATTCCTGCTGCGAGTCGCAACTGTTTAAGTCGCTTGGCAACCCAGTACTCCGCATCCCGGATTTCTGGATCTTTTTGTAACGGCCAATAGCTTCGGTCACTCTGCATCGAGAATAGAAGGCTTATGGTATGCGCAGAAAGCGCTCTGAAATTACAAGAAAGTGCGTTCAGAAACTAAGTGTCCAATCCGGGCGTTGTTTGGCGCATGCTTCTCGCGGCCGGATGTCACCGAAAACACTTGGATATCCTTTTAAAAAGTCTTGAATATCTTTTGAATTTATTAACGCGCAAGTCACTACCGGCGTTGGATTTAGACTCAATTCAGTTGCTACAAGTCTCTTACAAAACTCACACAAAACTCTTACAAAACCGCAGCAGAGCAGTTCGAATCCTGTCTTGCGTGGCATTGCCCAGAACCCGGATGCTAGCAACCCTTCTTATACAACCGGTCAGAGCACCTCCATTCTTTAACAGGAGGTGTCTAGATGCACGAACGGAAGACCGAGTCTCAAAGTGACGAGCTACCAGGTTGGGTAAGGCCGCTCGTAGTTATTAGTCTGATAGTCCCAACGCCCTTAGTTGTATTCTGGCCTAGCTTCGCGGCGGCAGGGTTCTACGCGATAGTTGTCTTGGTGCTTTTGCGTGCTCTCTTCAAGGTCGAGACGGACAATGCAATTGAGCAAGTCGCAAAGATGGTTCGTAAGGAATAACCCCCCCCTCCGTCTAGCCAATCGATTGCAACCGTCTTGACGTGAGATCGCAGCCATTACAATCGCTGGAATGGAATGCTTACACGACTGGACAGAAGAACTCGGGCTCAAGATCTTAGTTGATCGACGGAATCAATACTGGGCTGAGATAGAGTTGACAGGGGAGCGAGTTGCGTTGATTGCCGAGAACCGGCAGATACTCGAAGTCTACTTGGTAGCCTTCTCTGGAAAACCACTCTCTGATGTTCCGCTAAAGCAAGCTATCTATTGGGGCTTCCTTCGCAGCCTCATTACAAAAGAGCCGATGAAGTAGCTTGTTAGTTCCCAGCGAAGCAGCACATAAGCAGTTCAAATACTATCGCTAAGAGTAGGGCACCGTAGAACAACCAATTCACCCGACTAAACATGCATTTCTGAAAGAAGTCGTCAGACTCACCAGAGACCTCCATAGAAAAGTCTATAGAATCCTCATCGATGTTTGACACCTTTGAGTAAAGATTGCGAAAACGTTGCTCCAACATGAGGTAGTATGAATCTAGCAACCAAAATGCCAAGGCTGGAAGCAGCGAAATCAACACTAGGGCACCGTCAACCTTGCGAGCGGCAAGAATGAATGATGCTGAAACTAGTGTGATTGCCCAGCCTTTCATTAGGGCACTATTGCTAGCCAAACGGCTGATTACATCCTGAATCATCTTCAGGTGCGCAACCTTGTTTTCTCCTGCCATGCTATTACGGGTCCGATCCGTTGAGCCAATCGATGAAACTGATACTTGAATTGGAGTTCGTACTGTTCACAACCAGGGAAGTAGACCTGGTAGAAACATAAGGGTACACTCCGAGATACTCTTGTCCGCGGTAAAGATACCGTCCAGTTTCTTCTAAGACTGGCAATATGGCACAACGCCCGATCCCGCCAGCGGTAGCAGTGTCACCGTCCTTGAAGCCAAGTTCCCAGGGCATCCATTTCGACGAACTTGAGTTTTGCGACGTGACGAATAGCAGGGACTTACAGTTCTGCATGCGGGACCTCAGCTTTCGGGCTGTATCGCTTGTAACTTTAGTCCGATCTAACAGTGGATCGTCAATCCAATCGACGTAGCAGGTGAATCCGCTACTTTCAATTATCTGCTTAAGCCCAAGGATGACTTGGGCATTAACTTTCGCATCCTGGTAACTGTGCGAAAGGAAAACATCGAAAGTAGTGCGTCTTGAAGGAGGAGCTTGCCCCTCGAGTATTGCTTGAGGTCTTTCCCGGAAGGACTTTGTAAAGCTGCGTTCAGATATCAGCTCTTCAGCTGCAGCGCGTGCTGCCGCCAAACTAACAATAGGCATCGGGCATACCTTTCTTAGATCTATGGAAAGCCTGAGCATACACGATTTCGAGGTTCGAAAAAACCCTCCAGCTACCCGCTCAACTTCTTCAGTTCTTCAACAGTCCAGCGTTTCCGCTTCTTCTTTTGCGGTATCGATGCAAAAGAACCACCCTCGTATGAGAGCAGCATCATGCACCCCGTAAGGTTGTCGAAGATGTGGTTGTCTTTCGAAGGTTGGTGAGTCCACTTCCAACAGCCGGAAGTGACGTCGTTTTCTTTGGTGGCAGTTGTCCAGGCGACCGTTTCTGAGTTGCAGTGATCCGCTGTCATATCGTGTGTTCTCCCATTTTCCGCGTGGAATAATGAAACGCTTTCACTAGTGCCGATGGGCTGCCTCAGACCCTCATGCAGCTTCGTTTTCCAATAACCGACATCGTAAGAGACGTACCTTTGCTTCGTCCTAGGCGCAAGCTTTTCGACCCAGTGATCCCCACGTTTCTTCTCGCTCTTGCCCTTCTTACGGGCGTTCATTGGCGTTTCAGAAGCTGACGGAGCGATACCTTGAACCGGGATTAGCTTCCCAGGGTTGTTGCGGCAGAATGCGTGTATCGTATCGAAGTGGTCCCCGTCGCTCGTATCGATACCAATGACGTCGATTTTTGCAGGAGTGCCGTCTTCATAGCTGTAGCTGCTGGAGTTCTGGAGGAATTTGACTAGATCAGTCAGCGCTGCAGTGATTTGATCCTTCGTTGCCAACCCTGGGCAGCACTCATCGAACTTGATGTGCGCTTGCCTCAATGTAAAGTAATGCTGCTTCTGAGGCGGGAATGTCTGTCGATCAATCATGCCCATTTGCATACTGCTGCTGCCCGCACAAACAGCGTAATAGAGCAGGCTATCTTGGACGTCGATGTGGCAAACCAGCCGATTGGCAAATTCTGGCACAATGGATCGGGGTTCGGGATGCATCTTCTTGACGATCCGAGACGTTGGGCAGCGAATGTCACCCTCAGGAACAACCTTTGACGGATCGTTCTGATCTTGCGCCCAAAATGCAACTTCGTCAGTCAGAAAATTGTTCATGGCCTGCTGAATCGCAGAAACGCATGATTCTTCGTCGTATGCGTGTTCCCAGCTTACCTTGGCTCCCTTATCTGCTTTCTTCTGGTTCTTCCTGTACAGCTCGTTAGCGGCTTCCCGGGCTTTGCTCTGGCCTTCTGGGTCGTTCTGGTCGTAGCCCAGGAGAGTCTGCCGGTACGGCCCCTTCCACCAGTCCATCTCATCTGGAAAGCTCTCGAGGAACTCATACTTAACAGTATGGATCGACGGATCCTTCGAAAGCTTATCCGCCATGTCTTCGCATTCGAAAATCGTCTGAGTGAAGACAGTGGCAGGAGTCTTACCCCGTCCCCCGAGATATTTGACCGACCCGCCCCAGATACTCAGGAGCTTCTCGGTGATCCGGGGGCTACCGCAGTCATCGTGGGATTGAACGTCATCAGGAAGCAGTAGATCCGGCCGCAGATCCTCAAGCGTGATAGGATCCGAGAGACTGATACCTGCAGCCTTTGAGAAAGGCATAACAAGTAGTCGAGCGCCGCCCCCTGTCTCTCCCAGGATATCCGGGAGACGGATCGATCCCTTGAGCCACTGGATATTGGTTAGCTCATCCTGATAGTGCTGTCGTTTCGATAGGCCCGGGTTGTGGGTGATGTGCTTGACGGCCGCACATATGCCAGGTGATAGGGCCCGGAGAAACGGAGAACCAGCCAGTTCGTTCTTGATCTTGGAGAGCGTTTCAACTGCCTTCGGTTCCGAGCTTTGAAAGATAGTACCACAGCGTCTGAAGCCTCCAAGTAAGGCCCAGATCGCAGCGCGAGCTACACGACTCGACTTCCCAAACGCTCTCGGCTCAAGGGACTGCTCTACCCCACCGTTTCGTATGACACTCTCAATTACGTCGATGGCCCGTAGCTGCCCAGGGCCGAAGGGCTTCATCGAGGTGCTGTTAGGGAACCCATCAGACAAAAATAGCGTTAGCCCGCCCAGAGCGAAGTAACGCTTTCGTAGTTCGTATGTGTCTACAGGATCGTCATCTGATCCAATTGTCCCTATTCGTGCCCATGCGTCTTCACCAATGTATTCACGTAGTTCGGCACATGTTGGGACAGTTGGATCAGGTACGGCATTCCGCTCATTCGATTGGCGAAACTCGTAATCCCGTTGTTTTTGGCCTCTTGCCATCTCATAGCGCGGTTAAAGTCGGGATACCTGTTGTGACGATTGAAACGATTAAGGAGCCTTGTCTTCTCCAGGGACTTTGACAAACAGCCACTGAGGAGCCCCCCTAGCTTTGCCACATTTGAGCGCAGAGCTGCGGGCCTCCAAAGTCGGTACTAGTTCCAACACCTCGTGACTACTTCCGGCTTGGGTGACTGCTACCCCTGGGGGAAGGACCCGCGTAGGGCAGCCATTGATTGAGAGACTGGCGCCGCCGATCGCAACCGCACCCAGGCTTAGATTTGATCCCCAGCTGGGACAGCAAGGACTTGAGCGTGTCTCCAAATCCGCTCGCGTTGCCGAGCAATTGCCAGCGAATCTTTCCAGACAAACCGCCAACAACCCGGCCGCATTTACCGCATGGAATCGGCCTTGCCGCCACGATGCGGTTTCCACATACACAGCGGTAAGTTCTCATGCGATCGTTGCTTGTAGGGCCGGTGTAAACGGGAGTCCACCCGTCTGTGAAGTCTCAAAAAGGCTGAAGCTACCCCCAGCACACACCCGAGGGCCGGAGAGGCTTCCACCCCAACTTGCTCTAGACGTGGCGCCACCAGTACTTGGTAGCCACTGGAAGTCTGCGTTCAACCCCAGCGAACCATCTCCCGAGACTATTACCTCGAGCACTACGCCTTCGGGCGAAGGTCCGGTGGAACTAAGGCTCAGAGATGTACCAAATGCATCTAAACAGCTTCCGCTAGGTGTCGAGGCATGGTAGTGATTGCAATCCCCTGGAAATGCAGGATCGTTCCTCGTGAGGCCATAGGTGCCAAGGACGAGAGTGTACGGGCACCCCGGACCGGCCGTTAGTGTCACCGATGTTGGTATGTAAACATCGCAACAATCTGCAGAGCATTTCGCCAAGTGACCGGTTGTCGTTCGAGCCAAGTGCCCAGTCGCGGTCCTTTGTAATGCCATCAGCAACGGGGCGGTTGAGAGCAACTTAACTACAATCCTCAGCGGTATCGATATTGGTGTGTGATGATCCACCGTCCTTGCTGTATTCCAGGTTCGGATCGTTCCATCGAACACCTGTGACGTAAGGCCCAATTGCGAAGTAGTCCCCACCTTGTGCTATGCAAATGCCTCTCGCACCTGTAGGTAGGCCATCGAATTGGCCCAACGTGTCACGGACTGACTCAGAAGCTGAAACCTGGCTACCGTCCAGCATGTCACGAATCTCAGCAGTCCCCGACCCACCGGACATCGGTGATGTTAGTGTGTAGAGATAGTGTGTATCTCCGCCCTCTGTGCCCACGCCCAGAAGTACGGCACATAGGGTCTCTGCACCTGTTGCGGCTGTAAGCAACTGAATGCTGCCTGAGCTGCTCGGAGATAATTTGTTGGTTGCAGCAGGTTCAGCAAAGTTGCCAGTGCCGCTTTCGGTGATGGCATAAGCGAGGCCGTGAATAATGGCTCTCCCGAGTTCCCCATCACCTATCGTATCGATCAGGACACACGGTTGTTCGTCAGGGTCGGCTGATACTGCCGTGAAGATCAGATCAACAGAGCCATCGAGATCCAGCGTGAAAACCTCGCTACCAAGCGCCAGCGTTTGAAAGCGGGACACTGTCCCGCCTGTGGTATTTTTGATCCAGACCCATGTACCTTGAGACGACAGGCTGTCGCCTTTCGGTGCGATGATATCGCCGTTGAGGGCCTGATCCGCTGTTTCGTTCCAGCGGTTGATTTCTGCCGCTGTGAGATTGGGCTTCATGCCCGGGTAGCGAATCGTCATTGCTATTACAGGCCCAGCAGCGAGAAGTCAGCTGGTGGATACACTTCGTGCACGTATACGCTGTGCGGGACTTCAGTGACCTTCTTGGCTGCAGTGTCTTCGACCTTTCGCCTATAGACGTCTAGGTACTGCCACCCAGTCTTGCTGATCCCTGTAATATCGCCGACAGTTAAGCCCGTTTCGTTGGGGGAATACTCAAAGCTATAAACAATCGGCCATTTGTTACCAGTGACCTTGCCGCTTGCCCCGAGCAGTCGCACTGATCCAGCTGGTAGAGCATTGGCGCCACTTGGGAAGGGAGCGTTGTTAACTGTTCCGACAAGGTCCGAGATGACCAACTGATAAGCAGCCGTGACGTCTGCCGTAGGCCAATGCTTTGTCAATGAGAAGCTGAATTTGGGCCGATCTACGCTTATCCCCTGGATCTCTCCAGTACTGGAAATGTTGATTCCGTTCTGGAAGTCCGGGGCCGATCTGCCACCACCTGTAAACGCTGTTGTAGCGCTGGCGTGTGTGATGGTGACGCTTTGGCTGCCTGCCGTAAACTCATAATCCAGCTGGTTTTCGACGGCAGGTTCGAACACATCATATGAGCAAACGAAGTCCCAGCTGGTATCACTGGTATCGGTGATCCTGATTCCAGCCAGATCGGCTACCCGGCCGGAGGGGAATGTATAGCTACCGAAGAAACCCGGATGAGCTAGCAGCGCTGCATAAGCTTGCGACTCGTCAGTGATCGTCCCGTCGTCGTCCCACACTAGGTAGGTTGTTTCCGCCGATGGGGACTCACTATCGTTGATCTTGCGTGCGGCGAATTTTTCGCAAACTGGCATTACTGTAGCACTCCCTGGCGATTGCCCTGCTGAATTTGACCGGCGATATTGCTAAGCAGATCGACCTGTTGCTGCCCTAGAGTCTCGAGCGGAGATGTGCCCCCTCCTGCGATTTGTCCGGCAACACCCGATACAAATGTGCCTACCGAGCCTGCGGAGCTATTGAGTGCGTCAACTGCTCCTAGTCTGGCTCCCTCGGCACGCTGTATCAATTCGTTGCTGGTCTGAGCCTTGGCCGCTTTCTCCTGAGCTTCAGAGGCTTGTGTGGAAAGCTTGAGCTTCAATTCCTCCAGCCGCTTTTGAGCATCTGTGAGCCCAGAGTTATCCACCTGGCTCTGACGACGCTGGAAGTCTTCTGCAACGATTTCGGAGAAATGCTGAGCGGTGTCTCTTCGCTCTTGATCCCTCTGAGCCAATCCTGCCGATCGATTCTGCGAACGTCTTTCCAGGCCTGAGGCCCTATCTGACGCTCTTCGCTCCAAGTCGGCATCGAGGCTCTGCTGGATCTCTAGCGACTGAGATTCACTGAACAACCCGAAGAACTGTTGAGCCTTTACGATTGCCTTAGCGATCGCTGTCTGTATCTGATCGATTGCACCTCGGATGTAGACGAATGCAGTATCGAAGGCACCGATAAGGCTGGTGCTGAGGAGATCAAACTGGCGCGATACACCGAAGTAGATGTTCGCTCCTATCTGTACGATGTTCTCTACTGCATTGAGCCAGGTATTCACGAAGAAGTCCGAGACATTGGCCCAGACTTGCTTGATCGTGTTTGTGACGGTTAGCCAACCAACCTTGAGTGCCGTGAAGGCAATCTGCCCTGCAGTTTGTAGATCTCCAGTAGATACGGCGGCTACTATGCCGCTCCATGCTGTAGTTGCAGTGCTGCCCAGGCTAGTAAAGGACGATGTGAGTTCCTGAATGCTGCCAGTGCTGCTTAATGCAACTGCGGTCACATAGGCACCCAGGCCTAGGATCGCTGTGCCAACTAAGCCCACCGGCGTTGCGACGGCAGCTATTGCAGCGGTGAGGCCACCGACAACTGCTGTTGCTGCTGCAAGGCTCGTTGTAATGATGGTGCCAATGGACGATATCGCTAGACCGGCGCCAATCAGTCCGATGCCCACTGTTGTTACGATAGAGCCAATAGCAGCAATGGCAGCACCAATGGCCGCAACTTGTAGCACAACTGTTCGGTTAGCCTTGATCCAGTTGGATACTACAGCCACCACCTGGGATGCCGCGTTAGCTGCTCGGATCAGAGGTTCAGCTACGGCAGCGCCGACGTTAATGACTGCCGCTTTGAATGTTCGGGTGACTCTGTTGAATGCATCTCCGAGGGCTGCTGCGTTAGAGATATCAAGACCGTCGATTGTAACGCCGAGATCCCGCGCCTCCTGCTGGAGCTTTCGGATTCCGTCAGCGCCTTCAGCCAGCAAAGGTTGAAGCTGACGAAAGTTGTCGCCAAAGATCTCGAAGCCGAGCTGGTTTGCCCGGAATTCGTTTTGCACTTTGGATAGTGCGTCGGCTAATGCGAGGAACCGAGACTCTGTGTCGAGACGGGAGAGATTCCGAGCACTGAGCCCCAGCTCTTTTAAGGCCCTCACGGCAGGACCTGTCTCTGTAGCAGCATTGGCGATTCGCCGGTTGCTGCGGAAGATAGCTTGTGCCAGTTGGTCCAAGGAAGAGCCGCTTTGTTCAGCAGCAAAACCGAGACTCGTCAGCTGGTCTGCTGTAAGTCCGGTTCTTACCGATGTTTTCTGGATGTTATCGCCGAAAACCTGAAATGCCTTGGAAGCGGCAAGAATGGGAGCTGTTACACTTGCCCCAATGCCAGAGGTGATTGCACCAAAGTTAGCTACTGATCGACCAATACCCGATATCCTGCTGCCCAGGGCTTTGAAACGGTCACTGATCTGCTTGAGTTTTTTTTGGAGCGGGTTCAGGTCACTATCGATAGTGACGTAGGCGTTGCCTGCCCGGATCCCTCTGGCTGTCATCTTGATTAGATCCTTCGACGGATTTACAATACGTGACGATAGACACGCTTTGGAGAAATCGATGCGACCACGCTACACAATCACACCTGACGACTATCCGCACGCAAGGGATTACCTTGATAGGTTTGATCTGGATGCCGAAGGCGGGAGCCGCAAGGCGAAGGCCAAACGGCTCAACGATTGGTGCGAGGAGAATCTCGACTCGGATGAATGGAGTCGATTGAAGTCTGCAATCCGCAAACGTCGCCATAGGTTGGCCCAAGGTGACACGGTTGTCACGGTGACCATATCTCGGGAAGTACGCGACAGCCTGTCGCGTGAAGCCAGGCAAAACGGCGTGACAATGGATCAGTTACTGCGCAAAGTGCTTAAAATGCGTTGACGTCCCTAACATACACACCAAGGAGAACCCGATGAAACGCCTATCAATCGCAGCGATAACGATCAGTTTGGCAGCATGTGTCTTTG
>DNPC01000859.1 GCA_003501565.1 Planctomycetaceae bacterium
CCCACGTTCACCAGAAAGTGGGGCACGTCGCCTACTTTGAATGGAAATAGTTCGACGTTGCCTGCCACAATCGGCGAATCAACCAAGTGATTGAAGTCATCCGCGACGTAAACTCGAGGTCCCTTGTCGACCCGATTCGCCAGAGCGGTTGCGGCTTGTTTCCATTCGTTGGGAAGCAAGAGTTCAACGTGGTGTTCGCGGTCAGTGAAGGCCTCGCTCGAAACGAACGTTGCGGCTCCGTTAAGCACGGCGAGGGATTTGTCAACAAAATTGGTTCGAACGCTTAGCTCGTTACAGTAAACGCGATATTCGAAACGCACACGCCTATTTGCACTGTCATGCACCTTCCAGCGGTTCTTGCTAACTTTCGTCACAACCATCGGTTTTGAGTCTTCGTCATACGCTTGCACGCTGTCAATGTGTTGGGCGTACTCACGGACGAGGTAGCTGCCGGGCGTCCATACCGGAATGAACAGCTGTAAGTCTTCTCCCTGCGGCGGGAACTTGGCCGTAACCGACACGTAATGTTGCGCGGTTTGGGCAAAGTCAACTTGGTAGCTCGGCCCAGTATCTTCAGCACGTAATAGTGCTGAGCAAATCAACGTGAGGACGGGAAAACTAAGTTTCAAGAATGTGCGCATTATGTCGTTCGGCAAGCTGCGAGATCATCGTTGTTTATTCAACCTACGTAAGTCTCTTATCATAGTCTGGCAGCTGCCGAGCGCCGACATCTGTGCGCAACGGCCGGTGAGACGCCTCGGCCAGTTGGCTAAAGGCAGTTTAAATGGCGGAAGCGGATGGGAATCGAACCCACCAGGCCCCTTTTCAGGTAGCCTCATCGACTTTGAAGATCGTGGCGGTCACCAGACCACAAACGCTTCCGACTAAGAGTTTTTCTCGAGCTGGTCGACCAAGTCGCCGATAAACTCGACTTGGCCGGTATGTGTATCATACACCGCTCCCACGATCGCGACTTGGCCGGAGTCGACTAACTCGGCAATGGTGGGGCTCTCACGCAGAATCTGTTCAACAGACGCCTGGACGTTCAGGTGCGTCACGTTGTCAATGAACGTTGGATTGGAAGACGTTCGCTCTGTCGTTGTGTCGGTTTCTCGGGCGATAGCAACATTGATCTTCTGGAGCAGTCCCGTCATGTTCCCGAGTTCAACTTGATCGCACGCCGCTTTTATTGCGCCACAGTTAGTATGGCCCTTGACTACGATTAACCGGGCACCGGCTATCTTGGTCGCGTATTCTAAACTTCCCAAAACGTCTTCATTGACAACACTGCCAGCGACTCGCACGCTGAAAATATCGCCCAAACCCAGGTCAAAAATCAGTTCACTGGTTGTTCGTGAATCGATCCCTCCCAAGACCGCAGCAATCGGGTGTTGTTTCTCTCTGGTAAGTGCAACCTGCCGCATTAGATCGCGTTGGGTGCGCTGGCCATCGGTGAATCGTTTGTTGCCGTCTATCAGGATTTGCAAAACTTCAACAGGAGTCAACTTCTGTTGGTGTTGCTCAGTCAACACGTTGATGTATGCGAAATCGTCGTCCGCTGAGTAATGGTCACGAAAGCCGACCAAATTAAACGCAATGTTGCGGACCGGGGCTTCTTCTGTTCGGAAAGTCTTCAGGAGCTGAAGGATGTCTTCATCGATGTAATCAGATTCGGTCGCATCCAAGATGACTTGCGCGCCGTTAGGAACGTTTTCCAGCGTCGACAGAAGCTGCGCGCGATTCAAGAAAGTAACTTGCTTGGAAAACTTGTAGCGTAAGATGTTACCCGCAGCCAACTTCTCTTCACTAAACGTGTAGGGCGTGCGAGAGTTGCTTCTGAGAACAAAGTAGATCCCTACAGCCATGCCGATGGTGATTCCGTAAAGCAGGTCTGAAAAGAGGATCGCGAAAATGGTTGCAAAAAAGGGCAGATACTGTGAGGGTCCCCGGCGTACGAAGTCGCGTATCAACGGCCAACTGGCAAGTTTGTAACCGGTGACGAGCAAGATCGCGGCCAGGGCGGCCAGAGGGATCATATTTAGCAGGTGGGGAATGACCGCCACACTGAACACCAAGATGGCCCCGTGAAAAATTGTGGATTTCTTCGATGCGCCACCACTGTTAACATTCATGGACGAACGCACAACAACACTGGTGACAGGTAAGCCACCGATCAGCCCCGACGTGATATTGCCGACCCCTTGGGCTAACAACTCACGGTCTGGCGGAGTGTGTCGCTTGCGAGGATCAAGTTTGTCGATCGCTTCGATGTTCAGTAGTGTTTCCAAAGAAGCTACGATGGCCAGTTCGACCGCAATGAACAGGATATGCGAGGTATGTTCACCCCAGAAGGATCCAAAATCCGGAAAACTGGTGAGACTTCCCAGCGACGTAACACCTGAAAACTCGGGCAGTTCGACGAGATGATTGCCGCCAAGAGCCCATTCGGGATGTACTCTACCGAGGAGCAGATTGATGAGAACACCTGCGACCACTGCGATCAAGGAACTTGGTACGAGAAGTTTTTTGAGCGGCGTGAAGTCCCAAAGCAGAATGATCGCTAGGCAGCTCAAGCTGACGATTACCGCCCCCGGATTGATTCCGCTCACCATGTGCAGCAGTTCGGTGAATGTGTTTTCTTGATCCGGTTGGACGAATGAGAAATCTCCCTCGGGATCACGATCGATACCGAATGCGTGAGGGATTTGTTTGAAAATCAAAATGAGCCCGATGGCTGCCAAGAGGCCCCGGATGACAGAAGACGGGAAATAGTTCGCAATAAATCCCGCTTTGATCACGCCCAGCAAAACTTGCAGAAATCCACACAAGACAACCGCGATCAAAAACAGCTCGAAGCTCTCCAGCGTGGCGATGGCGCTAATGACAACGGCCGTTAAACCCGCCGCAGGTCCGCTGACGCTGGTGTGTGATCGGCTGAGCGCACCCACTACCAGACCGCCAATGATTCCGGAGATCAGGCCGGACATCGGGGGTGCATCGGAAGCGGTGGCGATCCCCAAGCATAACGGTAACGCCACCAGCGCCACCGCAATTGATGCCGGAATATCCCGTTTAAGTTCTTCA
>DNPC01000840.1 GCA_003501565.1 Planctomycetaceae bacterium
AAACGGCTCGAGAGCATCGAGGTGCTCTCCGGTACCGATAAACTTGATCGGTACTTGGGTGATATGCTTGACGCTCAACAGCGCACCGCCACGGGCATCGCCATCGAGCTTGGTCATAATCGCACCATCCAGCTCGAGCGCTTCATTAAACGCAGCGGCACTGTTAACGGCGTCTTGGCCCGTCATCCCATCCACAACCAGATAGACCTGGTCTGGACTGACCTTTTTGTCGATCTGCTGAAGCTGCGCCATCAACTCTTCGTCGATCGCCAAGCGGCCAGCAGTATCGAGGATAACGATGTTTGCATCTTGTGCTTTGGCCTGGGCAACACCTTCCTTACATACCTTGACCGGATCCTTGTTCTCTAGATCCGCGTAGACAGGCACATCCAGCTGTTTGCCCAGCGTCTTGAGCTGCTCAATAGCGGCTGGACGTTGCAGGTCCGCAGCAACCAAGAACGGTCTGGCCTTTTGCTCTTTCAGCAGCTGCGCTAGCTTTCCACAGGTCGTCGTCTTTCCAGAGCCCTGCAGGCCGCACATCATCAAGACAGTGACTTGGCCTTGCTTGATCGGGATGCTGACATCGACCGGCCCAAGGATTTCGACCAGTTCCTCGTGGACAATGCGAACCAGTTCCTCGTGCGGCTTGAGCGACAACAAGACCCGCTGTCCGAGTGCCCGTTCAGAGACCTGGCCCATGAAGTCCTGGACGACTTGGTAGCTTACGTCCGCCTCCAGCATGGCCTGTTCGACCATCTGCAGGCCTTCACGCATGTTGGCTTCGGTCAGTTTTCCCTTGCCACGAAGCGACTTAAAGGCTCCCTGGAGGCCTTCACTGAGTGCATCAAACATGGGTCGAAATTCTACCGTTAGACTGCTGAACGAAACCCTCGATTGTAGTGACTAAGCGGTAAAGGACTAGTCGCATACCTTCGGTAGGGTGCCAAAACACCAGCTGAAGCCGGGCCAGCTTGGGTCGAGCCCAAGAACAACGCGGCCTTCAATGCGGCCTGCCAAGAAAACAGTAGTCGCGATCGAAACGGGTTGATGAACGCGGCCCCGCGGAAATCGTACAAACCTGTAGGATAGAATTTTCCGGCCTTTCCAAGGTCCTGTTGTTACTCCGGACGTTCGCCCATGGAACTCGACTCAACCGATGAAAAACAACCCGCCAAACAGAATGGCGATCGGCCGAAACATTCGCACTTACGGCTCGACCTGCCTGCCAGCCAACGAGACGTGGAACTCCTGCGCGATGAAATCCGCACTCTTCGGGAAGGCCTTACGCGCCAGAACGCACTCCTGCATCGTCGGGGCAATTGGTTTCAGCCTAACCTAAAGACACTTTTCTTACTCGTCACACTGGTAGCTTGTTGGTTTGCGTGGCTATCGCTTGAACAACGGCGAAGCGAGCGCGTAAGCGCTGCGGTCGAAAAGGCAGAATCGTTAGGTGCAACCGTTGGAATGGGACCGAGTGAACGCCTGTTTACCTCTTTGCTCCCCGGCTCGCCGGCTTCACCGCCACCAGTCGTGGTGCGACTGTTTGGCCGTGACCTTCTCAATGACGCCCAGACGCTCCACAAGGTGCGAGGCTCATCTGCAGAGGAAATGAAAGAACTCGTTCAAGCGACAAAACAGCTCGATGCACTCAAGTACATCAAGATCAACGCCGTCCCCTTGGCGATGGACGACCTTGAGCAGATGCTGGAGCTCACGGAACTTACTCACCTTGATATCTCGCGAACGCGACTCGAGCAGGGTCCGTGGCACGGCATAGCGGATACTCCGCTGAAGTATATTGTAGCCGCCCACACGCTGACCGACGATCAAGCTGCCAGTAGCTTCGCGGACTGCCCCAGCCTCATGTATCTCGACCTGACTCGCACGAGTGTGACCGACGCAGGCTTAATGGAGTTGGCCAAGCTCCCGGACCTGCGATTTCTGCGAATCCTGCGCTGCCCAATCACGCTCGCAGCAGTGCAGAAGTTCTCCAAGCTAAAACCGGAATGCCGAATTGAGTATGAACCCTTGGTGTTCAGCAACGGGGGCGGGATGAATCTCCTGGCAATTCGTTCCCAGCGAATCAACCTTGGCCCCAAACTCTCACAACGTGCGATGCGCAGAATCCAGACGCATATGCAATACAACCGGTTGCCCTGGGGATCATGGTAAACCAGTATCCGCTGTCATACTGCCAAAACCGCCGATGACCTGCGTTCGCTCTGCAAAACTTGCAACCGAAGCTCTAGTTTGCTTTCAACTGCCAGCGAATCCGGCTACGCAACCCGTCATCTTCAAATTGCATACTCAACCCACCTTGTTCGACACGCTGCATCAAACCGAATGGTTTCGATGGATCATACTTGGGCTGCCGAGGCGCTTTGGCGGTGCCAAACTCCGTGCTAACGAGCTCGCGCCCGTTCCAAGACCAGTCATCGGCCGGTGCACTACGGGGCGAAAAGCCAAATAAGCGCTGGTGTTCATTCAATGCGGCTTGGACGGACATCTTTGGATTGGCCATCAGAATCGGCGCAAGACGCGTCAAACCGGAGAAAGTGCTCCGTCGGCTCGAATCGGTTGCGGCAGCATGCAAACTAGGCAATTGCAGTTCGAAAGCACCGGGATTCACCTTCATCTCGGCACCGTTAAGCCCCGATGCAACCACGGTACTAATTTCCTCAGACTCACTCCATGGAATATTGCGGATCGTCAAGAACTTGCCTTGCACCGCCACTCCGAAGCGCAGTTTAGCCGCACCAAGCAGATCTACCGTCCAAACCCAACGATCTTCATCCTCCACTTGGTAGAACGCACTCCGGAACCAGCGATTTTGCTGCGTTCGCATACCCCCGCTTGCTGCGGAAGCCCTCAGAAACCGCGCCGTACGCTGAGGATCCTGAGTCTCAACAAAAACGGTGCACGGGCGCGTCAATACGGAGGCCACAACGGGGAGCATGACCATCGTTCCGGAGTCCAAAACGTTGGAACCGAAAGCTCCTAAAACATCGCCACTGCCCAGCACCAGTACTGGATCAGCATCGTGAATTGCTAGGTGCAGACTCGTTCCAAGATCGTCAAGAATAGCCGAACTTACGCCGGAGTAGTTTGCAAAGAAATCGGCAAAACTGTCGGCCACGGATACCCAAGCTTGTTCGCGCATATTGAACGAAGCCGTAAGCACAGGCCTTGGAGAAATCTGCGGTACTTCAAGCCCCGGCCCGCCATCAGAATGCACCAGGAAGTCTCGGAGCCCGTTGTAGATTGTGTTGTCAACCAAAGGCAGAATAAAGGTCTCTAGCTCATAGGAATCTTTGGACTTCGACAACCGGATCGCAATCGGATCAAAAAACTGCCTCCAGTATCGCGAATAGTTGTCGACATACTGTTGATAGGCCTGCGCCTCAGAGGCACTTACTTGCTCGAGGTCGATTTCTGAAAGAGTTTTCATTCGCTGCAGTGTGCCCCAGTTGTGACTCACAACCGATCCATCAGCCTGCAGCTTCAGATCATTTGGCCATTGCTCGTGCCAATATCCAAGGTCAACCAATTCGCGTGCATCCTTGGCCCCTGCCCCCTTGTCCCCTGCACCTTCCAGTTTTGCAAGCAGCACTTGCGCAGTTGCAACCTCCAAACGAGCTTTGGCCACCAGCCGACGCCGTTGCTTGAGCTTAACTTCTGGCCCCACCATCCGGCGAATGAACGGATCAGAAAAGTAAGCATAGGCCTGCGTGTCTGGCTCGACGGCTAATTTTGTCAGCATGTAACGGAATTCGTCGCTCTGTCCTAGGCTGCCTGGCGTAGTGCCCTGCCCTTTCGAGCTTACGAGCGCCTGGGTTCGATCGAGTTCATCACGGCTCGTGCTGATGACAAGGACTTCTTCGCCAATCGTCCAGTACGCTACGCCACTTTCCGTCTTGCGCTGAATCGTCTCACCAGCTGTGGCGCCGATAAGCCCCGCCAGAAGCTTTGGTTGCTTGAGTCGTGCCACCAGCGTGACATCCGTACCATCAATGAACAGCAGGTCTGTCGATGTGATAGCGAAGTCCTGAAGAACATCTGCTTGCAACACCGCTCTGACCAATTGTTGGTCCAGCCCCATCCGCCGCAAGTAACGGTCAACCAGTCCGTAGTGTAGACGATTACCGGTTACGATCGCCCCAACGTCTGCGGCAAATGAGCCACCACTTCCGAGAAGCGGCAACACTACCTCAGGAGCTCGGACATATAAGAAGAAGCGATCCGCTGGCACATAGTCGGCCAGCTGAAGTCGTCCTCCCGGGTTGCCACCGAGCATCTTCTTGAACGGATGTGATTGAACCTTGACTCCAGTCAGTGACGCTAATGGAACCGTCTTTTCATCGGCTTTCTCGCCTGCCGTTGATGCCGCAGCCAAATCCTGCATTTGCAACGTCTCTTCGATCGCCGCTCGCCCACCGAGAACTGAAAAAGCACTGGTCCTACGTCCAGTGTTGCGGCCAGGAACCGGTTCACTGCCCGTCTTTCCGAGCCAAGTCTGCAATATTTCTCCGCCGCCTGATGCAATCATGGCCCGCCAAGCGTGCGCACGAGCAAAGCCCAACGATGCACCTGGGTCCTTCAAATCAGCATGCCCAGGCTTGGATGTATCGACGCGCAAGTGCAACTCACAACTCTCCCGCAGGATAGGATTGGTGACCTGCACAGTAACAATCTGCGAGGACACACTTTCGGTCGTTAGCAGTAGTTGATATTCGACCTCTCTGCCGTTGCGGGCTTCCATTACTTCCTTGGTAAGGACCGGCCGGATCTCTAGATTGTAGCGCTCAATGATTTCTTGATCGGGTTCACGGCGCTCGCGGCGACCATCGGTGTACACCACCCAGTGCTTGCCATCGTCAACGAACGGACGTAGTTCAACCGCCAGCACCTCGCGGTCTTCCTGTTCTACAAAGAATGACCTTCTCCCATCGGACTGTGAAAAATTGAACCGAGCGTTTGGAATAAGGAACCTAAACGGTCCTTCGACATGGTCAAGCTGGTCCGATGCAGGTGACCTCCAAAGTGGTTTATCCCAGTTTTTGTTCAGATATTCCTGGTCCAGGTCCGCGATCGTCGTGGGGCCGCGTCCGCTGTGGTGCTGGGCGTAGCGACGCGCTTGCGAGTAAAGCGTGTTGAAGATCCACTGCCCCGCTTGGATCTGCCGGGTACGCTGCGCTCCGAGCATCCTCCGACCGATCTGCTGTGATGAAACTGTTCCGCGCGGCGTCAAATAGGCTTCTACCGCCTGCGTTCCACCGACCGCCTTGATATGCCAAAGCCCCTCGGCGGATAACCTTAAGCGAGCTGACAGTATTTGCCGGCCTGTTTTGAGACTTCCAACCTGGGCGGTGATCTCGTCCGCGCGTGCGACCGCAAGCATCGGGCCGGACAAACACGCCGCAACGCAACACGCACACCACAATTGGTTGATGCCCCACCTAGAAATTCGTACCTTGTTAGCCACTTGCTTCCCCCCAGCTTTGCAACGAACCGATCAAACCAAGGTAGCAGATGCTGAACGCAACTTGCCTTTGCGCGCCAAAAGCAAAAAAAGCCGCAACTAAGAAAAGCTTATTCGAAAGCGTAGTATTGCTCGGAAACTACTGCGAGGCTCCCTCGATGATTTCAACTAGAAAAGGGTCGCCCCCAATACGTTCATTCAACTGCTGAGCGTAGTATCGAACACCCTCCAAATCATCCCGCAAAGATGCCAACAACAAGCGATTCATACTCAAGTTTGGCTGGCCGGGGAAATCCGCCTCCAGATCATCCAGGATCTGTTCCATCGCATCCAAATCTGACTCCGACGCCATCAACTGCCAAAGCTTCACGATGCGCAACTGCTTAATCTCTTCCGGCAACTTCCGGATCTGAGGCAGTGCGCTGCCTGGGTTCGTCTTTAACAGTCTTTGAATCGCCTGCAGTTTCTTCGCATTCTCGGCCATCTTTCGACTTTCGCCCGTCATGCGCTGCACGAATGACGGCTCAACAACGGCAGCACTGAGAATCGCCGTGTTGCGGAGTGTCGTGCCGAGCGTTTCGCCGGTTGCGTAGATGAACATGTCGCGAATCCGGACTTCATTGTCTTCGTTCCGCTTAAACATAAACTCATGGTAGTTCAATCCATCGCCTGACAATCTTGCGATCGCTCGATACTCACCTTCACGCTGCACGATGCCAACCAACGCGTACTCGCCATTCAATGCAACGCTATTAATGATCGGTCCAAATAGACTCCTCCAAATCTGCTTGTCTTTGAATTCCTGAACCGACTTGCTTTGGAAGCGTGATGAAAAACCTGCGTCTGACGTCGCCGTATCGAGCAGATCAACAGTATCGAACAAATAGTTGCACAATCGTGCGTCTCGCTGGTTTACGGCCGCCACGAATCGCTGCGCCAGCTCCCGAGCCTCTAGCTCGCCGATCGCCCGTGACTGCTGTGTGGGTTTGGCGGTGATCGAGATCCCGTCTGTATTGGACGATGTCGCACTAGGCTCCCGTTGCATGACAACCACCACGAGCCCCACAATCAACAACAGGCTGACCACCGCCCCCAGCACGCCAAGGATCAAACCAGTCGATGCAGTCCCTGTCTGTAGCCACGACCTAGACGAACCGCCAGTCTTGCGAGCGGTCTTTCGCTTCACTACTGGACGCGAATACGCTGCCGGACTCACCGGAACATGGGCGGCATCGCGCGGATTGAACTCGTCGTGCTGTTGAACTTCGGCAATCTCCGGCAGGTCGGGCAGCTCGAGATCATCCAGATTCGGTCCCTGCTGCAATGAATGCTTGGGGGGCTCGGCGTAATTGGTCGGCTTGGTTGCAGCTGGGCGAACAACCTTCGCTCGAACCACCCGAGCAGGCGCAGCTTCCGCGGTAGGCGGCTGGGGAGCGTCTTCTTCGGGAATCTCAACCAGTTTCCCGCAATCACTACAGCGAATCGCCTTACCGGCTAACTCGCGATTCGCAGAAAACTTCTTCCCACATCGACAGGCAAATTGAATCTTCATTCCCGAAATCCTACCCCCTCTCCCCTCCTCCGCTCTCTGGCCGCGGCTAAACTGAGCGGCTCACCGTCTATTCGACTTAGCTTTTGAATAGACTGGCCAGTGTGATGTCGCAGTGTGATCTCGTAGCGCTGCATCGGTTTCCTCCCTGACACTCTGCGCACCCTTTGTTACACCAGACCCATCTGAGACAACAATGCCACGAACCAAATTTCGATTGATTATAGCCGCTAAAATTCTTGCTACACTTTCCGTCCAGGGTGCGGTCCATTCTCGATCGACCGTTGGCCAAGAAGCCACCAGCTCAGCCTCAGGCTCCGCTCAAGTGAGTCCGTCAGATCGGATCGCTGCTCTACAGGCCGAATCAGCCTCGACGAACCAACCCCAGTTTGGTCGCTGGGGTCCCAACCCAGAGAAGTACTCGACTTGGACGACCCACTCAAATCGCCTGGTTCCCATCTACTCCTTTGGTGGCAATCTCGAAGCAGTAGCCGGGCAGAACAGTGTGTACAGATCTGAGGCAGCCCTCAATAAGCTGTATGGGAAGGTTCCCGATGCAACGCTCAACAAAAGTGCCGAGTACTTTGACCAGACTGATGTCTATCGCCTACAGAAGATGGCTGTCAAGCAAGGCAAAAAGCGAATCATCCTGATGGTTTTCGATGGGATGGACTGGGATACAACCCGAGCAGCTGCGATCGCTAAGCAAGGCAAGATAACTTATGACAGCGGCCGCGGTACGGGACTAGACTTCCTCGACTACCAAGTTGCACCCACCGACTTTGGCTACTTCGTCTCCAGTCCTCACAACAACGGCACATCTGCCAACGTAGACGACCAATCGGTCACTAACCCAGGCGGTAAGACGCCCGGCGGGTATGATCCACGTCGAGCGGGATACACCCCCTGGGATGCGATTCCGGAAGCGACGTACCCGATTTCGACCAGCGAGAATCCTCACGCTTACACCGATTCGGCCGCGTCAGCGACCAGCATGACAGCTGGCATAAAGACGTATAACAACGCCATCAACATGGATTTCAGTGGTCGAGAAGTGGTACCACTCGCCCGCGACCTTCAAGAACAGGGCTTTGCCATAGGCGTTGTCACCAGCGTCCCCATCAGTCACGCGACACCCGCGTGCGCCTATGCAAATAATGTGCATCGAAATGACTACCAAGATCTGACTCGTGACCTTCTTGGACTACCATCGGTCACGCACCCAGGCAGCCTGCCAGGTGTCGACGTGCTATTGGGTGCAGGCCATGGTGTCCTGAAGGAATCAGACGGTGGACAGGGAAAGAATTTTGAACCCGGCAATCGATACTTGGCGCCAGGAGATGAAGCCAATGTTCGCAACAGCAAAGAGTGGGTCGTTGCTATGCGTACAGCGGGTAAACTCGGCAGTGAAGTCCTAACGGCTGCAGCCAGCAGTGCATGCGACAACAAACGTCGACTATTCGGGTTCTTTGGCGTAGCCGGCGGGCATCTTCCCTATCAAACCGCCAACGGTGACTACAAACCGGTGCGGAGCGTCGGCAACGCGTCATCAGCTGCACCGGAGGTCTATAGCCGGGCCGACGTCGACGAAAACGTGACGCTTAGCGAGATGACGACCGCCGCTTTGGATGTTCTGGCCGCCCGATCAGACAGATGGTGGTTGATGATCGAAGCCGGCGACGTCGACTGGGCCAATCACTCAAATAACATCGACAATTCAATCGGTGCAGTTCTAAGCGGTGAACTAGCCTTCCACGAAGCAACTCGATGGATCGAGTCACATGGAGGATGGGATGATACACTCCTGCTGCTTACCGCCGACCACGGCCACTACCTAGTGCTCGACAACCCCGAGTTGCTCGCCGGGGAATAGATGAGCCGGTTCCGGCCCCTCGGGAGTGTCGAGCGTGAGGAACGAGCGTTCGGCGAGGGGCGGCACCTGCGAATCGTGCAGACGTCGTCTTGATCCCCTGATCCAGGGCAACTGGCCCAGGAAACCTGGCAGCACGTAGGCCGTTAACGAGTTGTGCGAGGTTACGGCAGGTGTCAGCGAGAGTTCGCGGCCGCTTGCGATCGACGAGTCAACAAGTCCCGTCAGTAGGTAGAAACGAGCACCGCAGAACCTCCGCGGTGCGTATTGTGCAATAA
>DNPC01000612.1 GCA_003501565.1 Planctomycetaceae bacterium
GTGTCGTTGCTGCGCCCGCCGCTGAGCCCGACGGAGAACCACTGGCTGGCTGTGCGTCTGTTGATTGTGTGTCTGTTGATTGCGTGTCTGCTGATTGGGGGGCGGGCTGTGCGTAACCGGGAGACGAAATGATGGTCAACGCAATCCAGGTCGCGGCCGCCGCTATTGAAAGGAATCGCTGGAGACTGGGGAGAACTGCGTGGAAGCTCAGGCCAGTCCTGCACTGTGGATTGGAGTTAGAACAGCGGAGCAAAGGTGGATGCGTCAACGTCATACGCGCGGCTTTACGAGATGAGAGGATGCGACTGGGAATCGCCAAGCCAACGGGCGGGCCTAGTGCGTGAAGGATCCGTGAATATACCCGAAGCTGGCGTGTTTTTCTGGTGGGTGCTTTGCTTACAGCTTGAAAGCCATCGCCAAGTGGGCCGGATGGGGGCAACGCCAACAACCATCAGCATTCGCGGGAACGCTTCCATAAAGTACTAGGATCGAAGCGACGCGTACTCCGAAAGATCGGCTAACTGCGTCCGTGTTCGACATGGATACACCGGCATTGCGAGCGCCTGCTCATTGCGCCGCAACTAGTGGCCCTACGCGGACTTGGCAACCCCCGTTGGCAAGGTTCTTAGCTGGGTTAGTATGAGTCTACAGTGCGGGGCTGCGGCCCGAATTGAGTTAGAAAACCTGCAAAGCAGAGCTTCTGCCGCTAATTGAAAGAGAGAGGAACGAAGAATGACTGAGTATCGTATCGAACGTGACTCGATGGGCGAAGTCAAAGTTCCTGCGGGTGCATACTATAGCGCTCAAACTCAGCGCGCGGTCGAGAATTTCCCGGTATCGGGATGGCGGCTTCCAGCTGAGCTCATTCAGGCGATGGGGTGGGTGAAGTTCGCGTGCGCTTCGGCAAACCGTACGCTAGGAAAGCTCACCGGAACCGGCAAAAATCCGCTATCAGATACGCAAGTCGAGGCGCTGCTGCAGGCCGCCCGGGAGGTTGCGTCAGGAGGCCTTGCTGACCAGTTTCCAATTGACGTTTTCCAAACCGGCTCGGGTACGAGCAGCAACATGAACGTCAATGAAGTGATCGCGAATCGGGCCATTGAGATCACCGGTGGCGACCGGCTTTCGGCTGACAAACCGATCCACCCCAACGATCACGTAAACATGGGGCAGAGCACCAACGATACTTTCCCGACCGCAATCCACGTGGCAACGGCCACCCAGATTAAAGAACGTTTGTTGCCTTCACTTGAGGCATTGCACAGTCAGCTATCAGTACGTGCCGAGGAGTGGGACCAGGTCATCAAGATCGGTCGGACGCACTTGATGGATGCGACACCGCTACGACTCGGCCAGGAGTTTGGTGGCTTTGCTCGACAAATAGAATTGTCTATCAAGCGAGCACAAATAGCGCTGGAATCCGTGCTGGAACTGCCGGTCGGTGGCACCGCGGTCGGAAGCGGTATTAACACTCATCCGGAATTCGGCGCGAAAGTCGCTGAGGTTCTAGCTCTTGAAACATCGATCGGATTCGCAGAGGCAGCGGACCATTTTGAAGCCAATGCCAATCGTGATGGGCTGGTTCAGTGCCACAGCGAATTGAAAACGATCGCGACTACGCTGTTTAATCTTGCCAACAACATCCGCTGGCTTGGTTCCGGACCACGTTGTGGTTTCTTCGAAATCGCACTTCCCGAACGCGCCCCGGGGAGCTCGATCATGCCTGGAAAAGTCAATCCTGTAATGTGTGAGAGTTTGATGCAAGTCTGTGCTCGCGTCATCGGCAATGACCAAACGATCACACTCAGTGGTGCCGCTGGTGGAAATTTCCAGCTAAACATCATGATGCCAGTTATGGGGCAGACCACACTGGAGAGTATTCGGTTGCTCTCCAATGGAGTCGATGCCTTTATCGAATTTTGCGTTTCGGGACTCAAGGCGAACGAAGACGTTTGCGAAGCTGCCGTGGAGCAAAGTTTATCGATGTCGACAAGCCTCAATCCGTTGATCGGCTACGAGAAAGCATCGAAGCTTACGAAGGAGGCCTTCGCAACTGGGAAGACGATTCGCCAGCTTTGCCAAGAACAAAACATTGTGTCCGAAGATGAACTCAACAAAGCCCTTGATCCGATGCGCATGACCGAACCGCATGCCTAAAGTGTAAGAGTCCACTTGCCGTCGCTACCGATTGCCGTGCTGATTTGAGGCACGGCCCAACTGAGTAAGAGCTTGACAACTGGCACGTCGAAATGCCCGAGTTCCGCCACAGTGTCCGACGTTGAGCGTTTCGCCTCTGCTGGCTCGAGAATTCCTACCTGACCATCCCACCTAGTCACCCAAAGACTCGCCCACTGGAGTAACACGTCGACGATGTACACAGCTAAAGATCAAGTTCACGTTTGCAACGACGCGGATGGCCTGGCAAGCTACGCAGCCACTTGGCTTGTGCGATTGATCGATCGCAAACGGCAGGACCCGGACATGAGCGGTCCGTTCGTGCTTGCACTCTCAGGTGGATCTACGCCCAAGAAAATGTTGAGCATACTTGCCGAATCCATGGATGGCGCGGTGGACTGGAGCGATATCGTACTACTTTGGGGCGATGAACGTAATGTTGCACCCGAGCATGCGGACAGCAACTTTCGGATGGTGAAAGAAGTGCTGCTGGATAGAATCGACATCCCACCTGAAAATGTCCTTGCTGTCCCTGACCCTGGGGGTTCTGCTCGGAGTGCTGCGAACGCGTACGAGAAAGTATTAAAGGAACGCCTGGCAGCCGAAAAAGATGGCGGCGGAAATACTGCCGGAGGCAGCCAGGCCAAGGAAAAAGCGGACGACAAGAGTCCAACACCAGCGCTGCCAGAAATTGACTGTGTTCTGTTGGGGATGGGAGATGACGTTCATACCGCGTCGCTATTCCCCCAGACAAAGGCTCTCAACGAAAAGAAACGTTGGGTCGTCGCTAATGAGGTTCCTAAGTTGGAATGCGAGCGAATTACTTTCACCGCTCCGCTGATCAATGCCGCCCGCAATGTGGCCTTCCTGATTTGCGGCGAGGGTAAACGAGAAGCGCTTGCCAAACTTTGGCATGCACCGCGAGACGTGCAAGAGTTTCCCTCGCAGCTGATTCGGCCTGAGAATGGTCAGCTTTGGTTCTTGCTCGACAAGCCGGCTCTAGGTGATACGCCGCTGCCGCATTCGGTGATGGTGCAAATGATCTGAGCGGTAGGACTTCTTGGCGTCAGCCACAGTCTACCGAGTCACCGCAAGCGAGATTACGGTTTATATAGTGCTAAGTGGCGGTAGTAGACTTCCAGGCAGTACAGATTCAGGCACGTAACGTATAGGCGGCCGCCAGCATCGCCGAACATGTCGGAGCCTGGCGCCCAACTTCCGCGATCTGGACCAATCTTTATCTGAGTGTTGGGAAGAGCCGTTCGCATGGCCGCGTTCCAGATGTTCCAACTGTCTCCTCCAACATGGTGCAGCACCTGAGTGGCGTAATACGTGTAATACACGCTGGCCTCAATCGCTGCTTCGTCCGGCAGGTTCGCCAGTAAGTCGTCACGAATAGCAGCCTGGAGTGCGGGATGATCTTTGGGCCATCCCAAGTAGATCCGGCATAGCATGCCTTCCGCGGTCATCGTCAGGCTGGGGCCGCGCTGCTGAGTGTAGGAGTATCGTGAGTAGTCCTCGAACGAAACCGAGTCGAGAAATGAACTCACCGTCTTGAAAAGGTGTCGATCAACTGTCAGGCCAGCCATCTGCCCAGTCGCCAGCACCATTACATACCATCCCGTCACTGACAGGTCGGCGTCTTCGCGCGGGGCGTATCGCCATCCCCGTAATTTGCTTTGAGATTCTTCTGCGAATTTAATGGCTGCCTGTGCAGGTAGCTGAAGTGATCGGTCCTGCGTCATTCCATAGGCTTCGATCACAGCGATTGATGCAATTGCTTGGGCGTACA
>DNPC01000173.1:0-1415 GCA_003501565.1 Planctomycetaceae bacterium
TCGCACTTGGCAGTTACTCTCAACTGGAAGCCATCCGTCGGGAAGGCATCGAAGCCTGGGCCGAGTGCCGCGAGCCGCTCGCCGCCCGCTACCGGCAAATCGAACAAACAGTTGCCCGCAAAGTAGACGACGAAGAAATTGCGATTGCGTGGGCGGAGAAATTTCGACTGGCCGCGGATCGTTTTCGGACTACCGCTCAACCGAAAGAGCAACTAGCAGCAGCCAGGAACGTGGAAGAGCTCCTGGCTGAACCGGCCGCAGAGTCGAGCACCCTGGCCGCGGACGCAGCACTTCAGAAAGCGATCGATGAGTACAACGCAGCTCTGGCAGATGAGACTCAGAAGTTAAACACCCTGGGGTGTCGGCTGCTCGATATCTTCCTCGAACTGCCTCCGCCGCAGCCGCTAGAACTCACCGAACCCTGAGCAGGATCACGGAGCGAGCAGGATGGCTTGGAACCTGAATAACCTCGCATCCGTTCCTCGAGCTGCTACCTGGACCTACTTCTTCTCTCGGATTTTGGCGCTGGTTGGATTGTCGCGGCCGCCACGCAAGCTTGCCGGCGGATCCTCTTCGGGCACGTCGTAGAGCTTCCGAAGCCGCCCAAGTTCACTTGCCAATCTCAACTGCTCGGCGGCCACGCTAGGTTGACCATCGATGCTGCGCAGCTCTTTCGGATCGGCCGCCAAATCGAACATCTCCCACTCATCCACATCGTTTTCGTAGTAGTGGATCAGTTTGAATCGCCCATCAGTAACGCCATAGTGGCGGCGTACATCGTGCCAGCCGGGAAACTCATAGTAGTGATAGTAAAAGGATTTGCGCCAGTCGGCTGGTGTTTTACCGGCCAAGATCGGAACAAGGCTTCGCCCATGCATATCACCGGGAACTTCTCCGCCCGCCACATCGATGAAGGTCTCTGCAAAATCAAGCGGTGAAACGATATCCTGGTTCACCGAACCGGCCTCAACGGTGCCCGGCCAGCGTACGATCAGCGGCGTTTTCAAGGATTCTTCGTACATCCAACGCTTATCAAACCAACCGTGCTCTCCAAGGTAGAAGCCTTGGTCAGAGCTGTAGACCACGATCGTGTTTTCCGCCAACCCGCTTTCGTCCAAGTAGTCCAGCACCCGGCCGATGTTGTCGTCCACTGACGCAACACAGCGCAAATAATCTTTGATGTAACGCTGATATTTCCAACGAACAAGTGCCTCGCCTTGCAAATTGGCCTCACGAAACGCTTTATTCTTCGGATCATAGGCTGCCTTCCAGGCCTTTAGCTGCCCAGGCGTAAGATTTTTCGGTTCAACCAATTTCAAATCGTTGGGCGTCATCGTCTTTGCGATCGTCATATCCTGAGTGCTGGCCGGCGACGCTCTTCCAGAGTAGTCATCGAACAGCGTGTCTGGCTCGGG
>DNPC01000173.1:1489-2203 GCA_003501565.1 Planctomycetaceae bacterium
TCGAACAGCGTGTCTGGCTCGGGAATTTCGACATCGTCGTACATCGTCAAATGCTCTGGGCCCGGCTGCCAATTGCGGTGTGGCGCCTTGTGTTGGTACATCAACATGAAAGGCTTGTCGGTCTCCCGTCCCTCCTTGAGCCAGTCGAGCGCCAGGTCGGTGATGATGTTCGTCGTGTACCCCGTATGCGAAACTCGCTTACCTTCCCGAAGCATCGGAGGGTTGTAATAGGGACCTTGTCCGATCAACACTTCGGAATAGTCGAATCCCTGTGGCGGCATGTGCTCGCCCAAGTGCCATTTGCCGATAACAGCCGTTTGGTAGCCGAGCCCCTGGAGTATTTTGGGAAACGTTTGTTGGTGTCCATCGAATTTATTGCCGTTTACCAAGAAGCCATTTTCGTGGGAGTATTTTCCCGTCTGTATGACAGCTCGGACCGGACCGCAGATCGAATTCGGCACGTAGCACCGCCGAAACAACATCCCCTCGCGTGCCAACCGATCAATATTTGGCGTCGTATTAATCTTTGAGCCATACGCACTAATGGACTGACTGGCATGGTCGTCGGTAAAGATGAACAGTATGTTCGGCTGGCTGCTTCGTTCCGGCCCACGGCTGGGTGAGGCTGCGTTGACAACGGATTGCACCAGCACGACTGCCAGGCAAACTAGGCCCCTGGATAAGATCGTTTTCATTTTGTTGGTCTTCATTGCT
>DNPC01000173.1:2289-5623 GCA_003501565.1 Planctomycetaceae bacterium
CTTTTACGCACGATTCCTGATGGATTCGGCCGAACGCCCTATTCTAGCGACTCCGACGCGTCTCGTGTGATCGCCGTCCGGGACGTGGTCCAATTGACGATTGCGCGCTCAAGTTGGCGCATACTGCCTTCGATCTTGATACCGCTTGATCAATCAAGCACTCGCCCCGAGGTCAGTCGTTTCGGCTTAAGATAGTCACTCGCGTACCGCCCAGCAGCGCTTTAACGGGCGTGATAATCCGTTTGGTTTCGCCAGGGGCTAGCCGGCTGCGGTGGATTGCAATTGAGACATTGCGTGAGATATTCTTGATAGCTACTTCGTGCATCCGAGTGCGAGTGATCCGCAATTGCTTGCGAGAGATATCGGTTTGTTCCAGCTTTGCAACGATCAAGCGTCGTTTCTCAGGGTTCCAAAACGGTGGAGGAGACTCGCTCGCCTGTTGGCGGCCAATAACGAATTCCGATCCAACGAAAGTCTCAAACTCATCGTCAGGCGTCCGTACATGGATCCGCAGCGCAGCAAGCTCTTCAAGCTCAGCGGCGAGCTTGTTCTGACTAGCTAAAAGCACTCCTGTCGACTCGCTAAATTCGAGGATATCCGGTTGATCCCCCCAAGCGCTGCGTGCACGCCATTCCGCAAGAGCCAAACGCTCTCTTGCGCGCGATTGATCTTTCAGTTCTTTTATCAGGTTCGAGTAACGCGACATCAACGAATTCGATACGGAATCCAGCGGATTCTGTTCAGTGAAGATGCCAACTTTGCTGCAGTAGTGTCGCCATTGCCACTCCAGATCGGCGGAGCACAATTCTGTAATCGCCTCGTCGCGATTGCTCAAATCCCGCGGCAAGGAAGCTGCGATCTCCTGAATTGCCTGACATTCGCTTCCGTCGCTTGCCCAACGATCATCGAGCTCTTCAAGTTTGGCGTCGAGAATATCCATGCGTTTCCGCTGTGACTTCCACAATCTCGCAACAATTCGGGGTGACAGAATCTGGTGTGCCAGAATTCGGGTTGGCAGTAAGTGGTTAGCTTGAGGCCAATTGTCACCGTGGCATCGCTCAATGCCAGTTCGAAAAGTCTCTCAGCGCCGGGGCCAGGGCGCTTATCTACATAATGACACGCAACCATGTCCTTATCGAACACGCCGCGACACATTTTCTTCCAAACCAGGAAAAATATCGAAGCATGGCTGACTTTGATTTCGCATTCCGAAAAATGCCGCCTTCCGAGAGGGACTGCGGCAGCCAGTCTGCTAGATTCTAGACTAGAAAACCACCGAAAAAGGGCAAGGAGCAAGGCTGTGCAATCTGAACATGCAGACGAGCGATGGTTGCGAGAAATCGAGGCGACTCTCTTGGCCTATCGCAGAATGATCGACGCAACTGTCGACCAACTTTCCGACGAAGCACTTTGGCAACGGCCTGGCGATGAGTTCAATTCCGTTGCGGTCTTGCTGAGACATTTGGGTGGCAATTTGAAGAGTCGTTGGTCGGATTTCATGACAACTGACGGCGAGAAACCAAATCGAAATCGCGAAAAGGAGTTCGAAGACTGGGAGGGGAACCGCCAGTCGCTGCTTGAGTATTTCGACGAAGGCTGGGCGGAATTGACTTCTGCAGTCAAGTCACTTGATTCTGGCAACATTGAACGGACAATCAGTATCAGGGGTGAACCGCACTCCATCGCTCAAGCGCTTCTGCGTTCGTTGACACACATCACCTACCATACCGGCCAAATTACCATGGCCGCTCGCATGGTTCACAATGGCCCTTGGAAGTGGCTAACGATCGCGCCCGGCAACTCGGCAGAGTTCAATTCGCAGAACTGGGGCGAAGCGTCCAGCCGAGCGGTGTTCGCCCAAAAAACAAAATCAGATAAGCCTGACAAGTAGGCCAGCATCGCGAGCCACCTGAGCTTCGCGCAAGTACCCTCTCACGGAATGAATAGACGAGACCGATGACAGCCGACCAACTTCAATTCGCCGTACGTGGCCTGGTCATCGTGGTCGCGATCCTGGTCGTGCTGTGTTTCGTCCTAGCTGCAGTCTATTTAGTGATCGCGCAGCGCATCGCTGCTCGGATGAATGCGGCTGTTCGCGAAATGGAGTCGATTCTGGCTGATGCGGCACCATCGCGATTCGCAAGCTACTTGCCGGGGATTCCGCCTCTTGAAATACGTTTGGCCCCAACCGCTGAATTCGAATCGATCCTGAACCCGCGCGAGTTGTCAGCGGCGCAGATCGTTCAATCGCGTCTTGAGCAACTCTCATTTCGCTTCATTGGTGACTATGTCTCCAGCTATGAAGGCGAGCAAATTCGCTGCCTGCTCTCGGATGACAACGCGCTCCTTGCGACGCTTCGGCGGCCGGCTGAAGAGGAAGTCTACCTGGAATTTTGCATCGACCTAGGCGAAGACGGGGCGGCAGGTGTCGCCAATCCTCCCAGCGGGACGATCGCGCCGACCGATACCACACGTGGGCGACATTTTTCCGTCGGACTGGTTGCAAACCCTGGCATTGTCAATGAGATGTGGTTGGCCGCGAAAGACTTACTGGACTCGCATAAATATTGCGAGATTACACCGGAGAGTGTCGCCAGTTTTTTTGAGCGTTCGCACGCCAGCGAAGTCGCTTATCGTCTGGAAAGCGGGGGAGTCACCAGCCAAGAAATTGAAGCGGCGTTTTCGGCTCACGGCAAGGTCGCTTCCCGTGAGGATATCCAGGTGATTCAGCAGCGTTGGCAGCGCGCGATCGACCGTCACATCTTGGCCGAGACTGGCGGACGCGTTGCTGCTCGACGCGTACTTGTTGTTCACGACAGCTCGACCCCCGAACATCTGCTGCACCAGCTACGTCGGATGCTGGATATCTCGCTCGAGGAGTGGCCGGAGTTTGAAGAGGAATATGGTGATCAGCTTGTCGCCATGCTCCGGCTCTTTTCACCACGCGAGGCGATGGCCCGCTTTCGCCCGTACTTGCCCGCCGAGTTGAGGTTCGAAATGTTGACTTCCGTCGACGTCCCCATTGCTGCGGATCTGTACACGCTACGGCGTTAGCTTCGAAGATTGCTACCGAAGGAGCACTTGCAACACACGACGCGGAGACCGTGAGAAACGCTCGCAGAAATGCGCTTTCGCGGCTGTTAATCAGCACACTGACTCCCTTATGACGATGGGATAGCGACACAAGAGCCAGCGCAACGAGTAGGGGTCGCCATGGAGGGACTGAGTCGCTAAAATCTCGCTCGCAGCGGACTGGATGGGTGGCCGAGTGGTCGAAGGCACCAGTCTTGAAAACTGGCGTACGTTCACGCGTACCGTGGGTTCGAATCCCACC
>DNPC01000707.1 GCA_003501565.1 Planctomycetaceae bacterium
AGCGGGTTGCGGACTGGCCACGTCTGCTGCATTGTCACCGATCGCGGTTTGCCGCGTGCTGGCTTTATTTTTGCGACAATTTCGTCGACGCGATATTTCCCTTTGCCGATCCATGTGACTTCATAGGGGCCGGGCGAATCAAAGGGTGCCATGATTTTGTGCAGGATATTCCGCTCTGCCACCGTGCCAAGCGTGTCGCCACCACGAACAGAGTCGCCTACGGCAACGGTCGGTTGAAACGTCCATTCGTTTTCTCTCGAAAGAGGCTCAACGGTAGCGCCGCGGCGCAGAAAGAACCCATCGCGCTCGGCCAATTCGTGGAGAGGATTTTGGAGTCCATCGTAGACGGAGCCCAGCAAGCCTGGACCGAGCACAGCTGGCAACATTTCTTTCGTCAGCCGAACCGGATCACCAACTCGAATACCGCTGGTATCCTCGAAGACTTGCATGTCAGCGGTAGAACCGGAGATGCGCAGTACTTCAGACTTGAGACTCGCATCGCCAACTTGGATGTAAGCCACTTCATTTTTCATAAGCGCTTGCTGTGACTCGATCGTGACGATGTTACCGGCGACACCGATGACACGCGTCTCAGAATTGTAGTTCGGCGTGCCCACCCAGTGTCTCCTCGATCATGCTGTCAAAACGTTGCTGTCCATTTGAAACATTTCGGCTGTGCCAACGGTACAGAATCTCCCAACGGGCGACGTAGAGTATTACCGCCTCGAACGAGAACGTGAACTCAGTTGCTAATGTGCACCATGCTTGCCAGGTATGTCCGAGCAGCGTTTGTTCTGCGTTCATGGTATCGCCGGCTATCAGGCAACTAGAAAATCTCTCGACCCAAGGTAAACGACTACCAAGCTTAAACGTCGGGTCGTCCCAGTTCCGAGCGATGTGCTCGGCAAGTGAACCGACGGGAACGGGCCCGGTGCCACCGGCCAGTCTGCGTCGCAATGCGCTTACAATGGTCCGGACTTCCATCCGGCTTCGAACGATGCGACGGATCAGTGAATGCTCGATTGTCTCAATCCGCGCGAGCTCGCGTGCGAATTCATTGTCGCTGCGATCCAGAGGCTGGCGATCCCAGTCAAAAAACTCGGCCAGTTGTTTTTGCAGCGCGCGGTCCTCGGGCGTTAGCATCTCCAGTCGTTCCTTGAGCGACTGACGGGTGATCGGGAGATGTTCGACATCGAAGTGCCTTGGCAAGTTGGGCAGGCTCGCAATCAAGGTGAAATACTTATGCATTTCCACAGACCTCGCAAAGTGAAGTTACACGTGCAGATCGTCGGACCTAATCGCCTAGGATCCTACGAAATCGAGGCGAAAGGTGTTTGAGCAAGAGGTGCGTCAGGGTTTCGTCGGTCAAGTCAATCTCTAGCTCTTCATCAACGACTTGCACGCGAACTCCAGGAACGGTACTGTCGACCACTTCGAACGTCAGCCCCTCGCGGAGCGACTGGCCAGCGAGTGACTTAGCAAAGGCATCCATCGGCGATTCGCCATCCTTCTCTTCCTCTCCATCATCCGCGAGAAATTCTAGATGTAGGCGACCGGCATCTTTGGGGACGGCTTGCCCGGCAATCTCGGATATTAGTTGACGCAAAAACTCTTGGTCTTGCAGACTTTCCCCAATCAGACGCTGGAGTGTCCGGTTGCAGCCATCTCGCAGCTCTTCGGTGAGCGTCAAAATCGAATCGCGGCCGGCCAATCGAATTGCCTCCTCACCGGCTCGTTTGGTTTGTGCGGCTTCTTCCCGGGCCGCAGCTAAAATCTCTTTGGCCTCCTTCTTGGCGTTGTCGACTACCTCGACCGCTTGTTTTCTAGCGGAAGCCAACAGTGCCTCAGCTTCCGTTTGGCCCTTTTCTACACCTTCCTGATGCAGCCTGTCGATCAGCTGCTGTACGCCCGATGATTCCGTTGTTGATTTTTCTGCCATAAATTCGAACCTGCCTTGAGCGACTGTATCCAGAGGTTGCTTTCCGAGATCATCCCGGGACGGCGAAGAAAGGCGGCCTACTGACCGCTGCCCGGTATGCCTGCTGATACAACCAGTGCAAAAATGAACGCGAAGACAGCAAAGCCTTCCACGATCGCAGCCGGTGCGGCGGACAGACCGAAGATCTCTGGCTTGCTCTTGCTGGCAACGATGGCTGACGAGCAGCACAATCCCTGAAACGCTGCGCTGAACAACAGGACGGTTCCGCAGAGTATTCCAACGGCAAAGAGTCCGCCAGCGGCTTCGACCGTGACCTCTCGATTTAGCGAGAACATGACTACGATTCCGTAAATGATTTGTGATGATGGCAACGCGGACAGTCCGACCAGCCGGCCATAACCACTGTCTACATCGAGCATCGCTCCGCAAGCAGCTTGGCCGGCACGTGCGCAGCCAATGACGCTACCGATGGCCCCCAGGGCGGTTGGGCCATAGATTCCTGCCCAACCCAACATGATCCATAAATTATCCATGGTTAACTCTTTGCTTTTCTCGCAAAAGGTTGAAACGGATAGCCTTCTTCCTGCAGACTCCAGTTAAAAAACTCGATGCAGTTTAGACGCAATCCATGGACGACTCCGCCCATCAGTCCAAGTAGAAAGTTAATGCTGTGTCCAACGATGATGATCAGCAAGGCGAGTGCGACACCCGCGCCTCCTGAATGGAACGTCTTCGTAGCCAGGTCATTGAAAGTGATGGCCAGTTGCGCACTGGCTAGACCCAGTGCAAACAGCCTTAAGTAGCTCAGCACATCACCAAAGGCCTTTGAGAGATTCGGAATTTGCATGATTCCATCCATTAGTCGCAGTGCGTGCGTCTTCGGATTTATGGTCAGTAGTGGGCGAGTGCTACTGAACAACAAGATACATACGCCACCCAGATACAATCCAGGTATTCCGATTGCAGTCAACTGGGAGATTTCAAGTAGTGTGCCCGCGCCAACTAAGAACCCGGCAATCATTGAAATTGACCAGCCGAAGTGTCCCAGGCAGCGCAGTGAACGCCGTGCTTGCCAAGCTGAAATCAGGTTTGCTAACGCCAGATGTGCAACGCCAATGGCTACTGAAAGCGTCATCATGGCATTCTGGTTCTCCATCATTGGTTGCCCACCGATTCGGATTCGCAGATGATCAAGCCAGGATCCGACAAACGGCTCGACGCCAAAATAACTGCCCACCAACATGCCATACACAACGGTGAAGGAAATGAGGCCAACCGCCAAGCCACGGAACCGGCGACCCTGAGGGTTCTTTCCAAGACTTCGCCAGAACAGCGCTAAACCGATTCCGAGCAGAAGACCATAGCCCGCATCAGCGATGATCATCGCGAAGAACAAGCTAAACGAAAAGAATACAACAGCTGTCGGATCCCAAGCGTGGTAGCCTGGCGTGATATAGAAAGTCACGCAACCTTCTGCACCCGCTACACGCTGTGGGTTGTTTAGGAGCGTGGGCGGTCGATCAGACTCCGTTGGAGGCTCGATTGTGAGGGCTAAACTGCCTAGTTCGCAAAACGCCTTTACGTCTTTCACAGCACGGCGGGGCACCCAGCCCTGCAAGGCGAATAGGCCTTCTCTGTCGGCGGCAACCGAGGCTGCTGCTAGCTGGGCCGCCCTGTCATCGGCCTGGTCTAGGTCATTCCTTAATTGCTTGCGCCAACGCGAGAGTGTGACCCGCTGCCAGTACAAGTCGTCCAGTTCATGTTCCACATCATCCAGGCGACCGCGCAGATGACTCAGTGAGCGATCGTCCAATTGGACATTTCGAAAGGGCAGCACTGATGGGCTGCTTCCAATGGCGACCACAAATGAGGACTGACCGTCCGAATTCGCAATCGCCCAAGCTCCGTTGTTGGGTAGTTCTTCGATTCTGCGATTGGGGATTACGTAGAACCAAAGCTGTTGTCCAGCCAGAACTTCTCGACTTGGAAGCTGGAAGTCTCCCCACGGCTCAAGTGCTTCTATGGCTTCCTTTAGATCATCACGTTCATCGACGAGGTCTTGTCGGCGGCGTTTCAATGACAACACTTCCTCAACCAACTGTTCACGACTGTACTGCGTACCGGGCCGAGCTGGGCGCCTGAGCTGTGGGCTAGAATCAAGGTAACTGAGCGCCTCGCGTGACTTTGTACTAACAAGTTTTGGCGATCGAGCGGAGGATCCATCCAGTGGGATCAAATGCAAGCACCCGAGTTCCTGTAGCCCCGCTAGTGCCGCATCTTTCTGCGACGTAGTGCCGAAAAGCGTCAGTTTGTCGAGTTTTACGATTGCCATTGCGGGTATTACCGGCGTAGCGTTTGTGCGG
>DNPC01000540.1:0-10801 GCA_003501565.1 Planctomycetaceae bacterium
CGCTCTTTCGCAGCTGCAAGTGGATATGCGTGCCCCTCTTGTTCCCTGAGATCACGTCCGGAATGCCATCCGCGTTCAAATCGCCTGCCGCGACCTGCGTGCCGACGCCGGAATCGTCGTGAATGAGATGCGGTACGAAGTCGACGCCGCCCGGAACGCCGTCCACTCCGCGTCTTAGTTCGAACCAGTAGGTCACCGCCGCCGCATTCGGTTCGGGATCGCCTTTGGGGCCGTGGGCCCAATATCGCTTGCCGACCACGAAATCCGTCAAACCATCGCCGTTAAAGTCAGCTGTGTCGAGCGCGTGTGGTTGAGAGAACTGGACGCCGTAGCGGTTCTCTTCAGGTTTTTCGTTTATGAAACGGTGCATCTTAAATTCGATCTCACCATCCTCGGTAGGCGTATTTTCCATCCACGCGATGCCGTAACCATGGGAGGCAATTGCGGTGACGATGTCATTGTCTCCGTCTCCATCCACGTCGTAGACCAGCATCTGTGCACCGTCGAGGTGGAACGGCCAGGTGTGATGCTTCCACAGCGGATCCCCATCGATCGATTCGGGTTGCTCCCACCAGCCTTTGGACTGAAGAAAATCAACGCGACCATCGCCATTGATATCTCCAAAGCCCAAGCCATGCGCGTAACGCGATAGCTTTAGGTCCTCCGAGATTGGGTGAAAGTCCCATGATTTAGTAGGGTCATCGGCATTGGGTGCGGCCCAGCCTAGCCGCCCTTGAAAGTGGAACATCAGCTCCGGTGTATCGTCGCCTACAAGATTGCCAAATGCCGGCGATTCATTGTCGACTTCTTTGAACACTTCATGACGCGACCAGCTGCCATCGCCGCCTTGATTGTTTTCGTACCAAACGTGCTCGTGGTCCTTTTTGTAACCTGGCCAGCCGACGATCAAGATGTCATCCCAGCCATCGGCGTTGAAATCGTGCACGAAGGTCAGAAAATTGTCCGAGTAGCCGTGTGGATCGTAGGCCTTTGCCGGACGATATTCATGCTGGACGGCAAAGTCTGGACCTTCATACCAGAACGGCCCCGACACTACGTCCACATGCCCGTCTCTGTTGAAGTCGCCATGGAAAGCTCCCTCGCCGAAGAACTCAGAAGACAGCTGCTTAGTCTGCCAAGTGATGAGTTCGCGGGCCGTCGATGAGGGGGGCGAAAGCTCATTGATTGGCGTTAACTCAAGTTTGCTGAATTCGACCTCCGCCCCCTCGGCTTGAACCGAGATCTGCCCTTTCTGAGCCGTGCATTTGTAGCCATCGTTTACAAAGTCTCCGTTAACCCATACTCGAACTTTGTCGTCCAAACACTCGATGACCATCGTGTTCCACTGCCCCAGTGGATTCTCGCTTCCGTCGGTAAGATTGGTGATGTGACGCGATTGTCCTTTCTTCCCGCCCCAATTCTCTTTCGGCCCTTTCCGACGCTTCTCCATGTTGGGCACTGTAATATTCTCATGGATGCACCAAAAGTCACCGGCCGATTGGTGCTTCATTTGCACCTCAAGCGAAGCTGGAAACATATTGCTTAAGGCGCGAGGACGTTGACCATCCGTGTGCACCAAGATCCCACAGTTTCCCGGATCGCCAGCAAAACGATATTGAACTTCCAAGCGGTAATCCTCAAAGGATTCCTTCGTGATCAAGTGCCCGCGCGGAACTCCCATGCTAACGAGCATACCGTCACGGACGACAAAACTTGGTGAAACATCGGGATTTCCGTCTGCTTGGGGAACGTCGGCATACCAGCCGTTCAGGTTCACCCCGTTGAACAAAGAAATCGTCTGCTCGTTTTTGCTGTCGCCAGCGAGCAATCCATGGCTCGGTAAGAACGCAGTCGTTACGAAAACAAGCAGCGCATGGCTGAGGACAAATCTTGGCATGGTGAGAGTTCCTTTGTGAGGTCGATTCCGTAGCTTGACCACAACACGGTAATCGCGGCACTTGATAAGCCCCAATTTAGCTGATTTTGGCAGCCGAGATGCTAGGCAAGCTTCTTTTGGGCAAACGTGCCTTCTGCCGATGAGCGAACCTCGTAGCCAAGTTCGATCAAGCGCTGGCGGTGCGCATCGGCAGCCGAAAAGTCCTTGGTTTGACGGGCTTCGTCGATCAGCTCACACAGTTTTTGCACGACCTCGCTTTCGGGATCTTCCGATGCTTCGTCGGCGCCGGTCAATTCCCACACTCCTAGCACTTGGTCCAGAGCCAACAGGACGCCGTAGGCCTCCGCGGCATCTTCGCCAGGCGACGACATCCAAGCATGCACGACTGTCATCGCTTCGCTGACTTTCAAGTCATTTGCCAGGGCTTCCAGAAACGCCCTAACCACGGGATGATCGCGATCGACCTGTGCGGGTTTGCCGCCACACTCGGCGTGCAATCGTTGGCCGAGCTCGGTCAGACGTCGAACAGTATTCGCGGATTCGCTAAGCCCCTCAGCAGTGAAGTTTGTGTGTGCCCGGTAATGCGATTTGATCAGCTCCATTCTTAGCACGGCAGGGTGCACCGGCCCGCCGGTAGCCTTCCCAGCCAAGATGTCTCTAACCGTGAAGAAATTTCCTTTCCGTTTCGACATCTTCTCGCCTTCGACAAGCAAGAATCGGGCATGCATCCAAAACCGAGCGAACAGGTCTTTGCCGGTCGCACCGCACGATTGGGCAATCTCGCACTCATGGTGAGGAAAAATCAAATCTTCGCCACCAGTATGGATGTCCAGCACGTCTGTCTCGAGAACTCGCATCGACATAGTCGAACACTCGATGTGCCAGCCGGGGTATCCGGCGCCCCACGGCGAATCCCATTTCATGATGTGTTTCGGATCAGCCTTCCACAGCATGAAATCAGCCGGATGACGCTTGGCACCTTGATCCGCGGCGTCGATTCGTCCGCCTGCGCCGACCCGCAACGCGTCGAGCGTATTGCCGCTCAGCTGGCCATAATTCGGAAATGATTCCACGCTGTAATAGACTACTCCGTCACTTCCCACATAGGCGTGCTTGCGTGCGATTAGTGTCGAGATCATCTGCTGGATCTCGTCGATGTACTCCGTTGCTTTGGGCACTCGCTTTGGGAATTCGCTAGCGACCTTTAATCCCAGTTGGCGTCCATCCTCGAGAAAAGCCTGCATAAAGTAGTCAGCGACCTGGTAGGGATCGTCAGGATCAGCGACTGCGCCGTCTTCGACTTTGCCGCTCTTTTTGTCTTCCTTCAGACGCCGGGCCGCAACTTGCATCTTATCTTCGCCGGATCCGTCTGCCTCTTCATCAGCAGTCATGTGCCCAACATCGGTGATGTTCATCACGTGCCACACATCAAAGCCAGCGGCCTCTAGAAAACGCCGCAACAGATCCGCAAATAGGAACGACCGAAAATTGCCGACGTGCGCAAAGTCATAGACCGTCGGTCCGCAACTGTACATCTTCACCTGCCCAGGGGTAAGCGGCTCAAAAGGCGCAATCTCGTTGGTCAGCGTGTTATAGAATCGAATATCCATCTCGTGCTTTCATCCTGATAGTCACTGTTTCGTACGGTCTTGACCGATTAAACCACACGCGTCCCGTTGTTCCCTGGCAACCACCGTAGGCCCAATGGTCACCATCGGGCGCCGAGGGGGCCTCTGTCGTCTTGTATAGATCGATTCACAAAGCAAGCAACGTTTCGTCATCGAACTTAGCGGGAGTTTCGTGCACATGGCAGATGGCGGCTAAGCACACATTCTTTCAGCAGGCTAGCCGGCTCACGGAACCATGGGTTGGTTCAAGCACATGTTGACGACGTTCGGCGGAACTACGTCCGCTAGGTCTATGAATTCAACAGTCGCTTCCTCCAACGTATACAGGGCGTTGATGCTGTTTTCTTTTTGCAGACGCAGCGTTCCTTCGACGTTTACGAACATGGCCGAACTGCGGGGATCGACCTGTGATCGCGAAAACGGACTGGTAGAGCAGTCAACGAGAACGCTGAATTCGAAACGCGAAATAGGCGTCAAGCCGCAACACCAAGCAACACCACCATTGCCAGGCACAAGCAGGAATTCAGTCACTTCTTCATCGCCCTCTGCGTTCTGCTTGATCCCCGAGGTCAATAAAAAGCCAACACCCGGCAGCTCAACGCGTTGCCCCTCGACGGCTGCCACTGCTCCGTCATAGGTAGTCTTGAAGCCGCCGTTGGGGTCCTCCTCAACCGTTGTTTTCTTGATATCCATCCAAAGCTGTGGTTCAGGTTTGGCGGTGCTGTTAACAGCCTGGAGTGAACTGAGGGGATCACCTTTGCTTGGTACGCGCGCCGACTTCCAGTCCAGAAAAAGCAAGCTATTCCAAGACGCTACGAACCCAAAGAGCAGAATTCCAATGATGATGGCTTGGCTTTTCATGCTGCCCCTACACTTTGAGAGCCTGGCATTATGAGAGTCTGGCACTATGAGAGTCTGGCACTATGAGAGTCTGGTCCGTCCACCGTGTCTTTTTTCGTAGGCCTGATTCGTTGATAGAATCCAACTGCAATGGTAACCAACAATATTGCGATGAAAGGATAGTGCCAACCTGGAACGCTAGCCGCGATCCGTCCGAGGTTGTTTCGTTCAATGCGGTCACCGAAGATCATCGGTACACAGCATTCTTGCACTTGCAATTCATCCTCCGCTACCATCGTGGCCTTGTACTCGTACGATCCAAAAACAAGGTGGTTGGCGATTAACCCACCAGCTAGGGCAACGATCACCAAACTGCCAGCATAGAAAGCGGCAGTGCGACTGCCCATACTACGCCGAATAGCATTCAACTCGCCAAGGTTAGTGGCAGGACCGGCGATCATGTAGGCCAGCATCGCGCCGGGCATAGCCCCGCGCATGAAGAGGGCCCACACGATAGGAATCGTCGGTATCGAGCACGTATAGACTGGAATCCCGATCAAGATCACCAACAGCAGCGGCCACAGGCTTCGTGTTCCAAGATAAGCTTCAGTCAATTCGATCGGCAAAAAGGCCAGAACGAGTGCCGCAATTGATAATCCAATCGTCAGATCAAAGCTTATCTCAGCTCCAAGATCCCAAAACGCCCAGTGCATTGCTCGGCCAAATCGCGTCCGATGTTTGGGGGCTGCCGCGTGAAGGTGATCTTCTTCCTCGACACACTCCACGATCGAGTCGAAGTCAGTGACTGGACGGGTTTGGTCACGCAGCAGTCGGTTGCCAACTAAACCAATTAGAATTGATCCAGCCAGTGCTACGCCTGCGTAGGTCGCCAAGTACCACGGCCCCAACATCATGCCAATCATTAGGACCGCGACCGGCGAGATGGCGGGAGAGCTTGTCATAAATGACAATGCGGTTCCTCGAGCGGCACCTGCGCGATGGACGCCAACTCCCAAAGGGATCACACCGCAAGAACAAATCGGCAGTAATGCACCGATACCGACTGCGTTAAGAACCGGCCGAAAGCCACGGTCGCCCAGATGTCGCGCCATGGATTCACGTGAGACATACTCCTTGATGAGGGCCGCTGCGACATAGCCGAGCACCACGTACGGCGCCGACATTGCCAGTGCCATAAAGAGCGAGTTAAGAAAAAGTGCTAGCTGATCCATGCGGTTGGCCGAACGCGCGAAATTTCTGCTGCCCGTTCAACAGTGTTGGGAAGGCACCGCAGGTTAGCTCGGGATCAAAGCACGTTGCCAGTCGGCAATCCAGCGAGTCGGCGAACCTGCGATTCAGGTTTTGGCGAATACTTAGCGGAGTCGCAACTAGATCACATTTGCAATTGAATTGCAACAAGGGACGCGGCTAAAGCTGCTCCGCGCTCGCCAACGCCTCCCGCTGTAGACATTCGAGTCCAAGATTGATCGAGAATATCTGGCCGTAAACGCGTAACCTCTTATCACGCAAAAAAGAAAGCCGCAGCAGCGAATCGCTGTTGCGGCTTGGTGTGCACTATGCCGACAGAATGCAACTTCCGCCCAGCGCTTCCGGCTCTCCTGAGCTAGCCGGGGTCTGCTGAGTCGTGAAACATTTGCATTCTAGAAGCGGTAGTACCCGTCAGGGTTGTGAACGAAGTAGCAATCAAACGGGTGCAGACGCGGTAGACGCTTGAATCGGTTACCTTGCTCGTCAACTTCTTCTGTTCCATCAAATCGCAATGGCTCGAGTGCACCACCGATGATGATGAACGAACCGCTACTGTTCGTGGTGGTAGGTCGTTTCACAACGGATTCTTCGCGAATCTGTGAAACGATGTTGCCAACCCACTTCAGTTCGCAGGCTCGATCAGCGAACTCTTCCCAGTCGCCTGTAGAACTGTTTTCGTACATTTCCTTCACGAACTTCTCAGGGGTAGTCTCCAACTTGTCACACAGCGGCCCCATCAAGCGTCGCGCCCATTCCTGGTTGACTTCCAACTGCTCGGCTTGCTCTGTCATATTTCCGGACAGGAACGAAGACATTTGATGGTGAAGCAAAATTGCGTTCGGATACGCGTACGAATGTTCAGCCAAAGTTGTGATCGTCGCCGCCATACTGGCCGCGAAAGATTTTACAACCACGTGGATCGGTGCATCGCTGGCCTCCATCGCCTTGAGAATCCGGTACCCAGCCATAACGCTGCCACCTGGCGAATCGTCAATGACGATAAAGATTGGATCGTCAGACTGGTTGTTGAAGAAGTGGATTCGTTCGGTGATGTAGTTTGCAGTTCGAGCCGTGATGACGCCGTTGAGTGGAATGCGGCGATCGCTGATGTGAAGCTCGCCACCCCTGAATGGTTGAGATTTGTACTCAATTGCTTTCAGAACCCGCGATTTTGCCTTTTCCCGGTTGTCGGCCAAAGCGATGTCACGCGTGATTTCGGAGACGACTGACATATTCTCGAGACTTGCCAGGTCGCTTTCTTGTTTCAGCTTTGCAAACTTTTGCTTCAGAAGAGCATTCTCGGCAGCAAGCAAGTCGCTCTCAAGGCTAAAGGTCGCTGTCGCCTTCTTACGTCGTGCAGACTCGAGACTCGCTTCGGCAGAGATGCGCTCGAGTTCCAATTTGATTTCATTTAGTTCTGCGTCTTGGCGTGCCTTTGCCAAAGCAGCTTCTGCCTTGAGCTCCTTCATTTCGGCTTCCATCTCGGCAATTCTCTTTACCCGTGGATCTACCTTCGGCTTCTTAGGCGTGGGCTTGCTGTCAGACTTTGCTTCTTCCTTTTCGTCATCGCTGTCTTTGTCCTTGGCTTTGTCGCCGTCCTTATCAGAATCGCCTTTGCCATCTTCTTTGGCATCGGCCTTTTCTTCTTCTTCTTCTTCTTCTTCCTCTTCGTCGTCGTCCTTGTCGTCATCCTTCGAGGATTCTTCGGCAGCGGTGTCATCCGCAGTGGCGGTAGCCTGCGCGAGCGTCTGCTGCTGTCCAACCGACAACACACAAAGTAGCGCACACAGAATGGCTATGAAACGAAAATGTACTAGCTGCATGGATGCTTCTTTCTAAGACTCTTTAACTCGATGGACTTGACGACGTGTTGCAGCCGAGCAGGTTGCAATCGGTCAGGCCCAGTGCAAGTCAGATTGACAAATTACAGTAAAGCCACGGGCTCGGCGGGTCTGACACTGCATTATGGGTCCGGTGTTTTGCACTTTCAAGTGTCGTGGTTTGCGAAAAGGTGCAGGCTGAACCACTGGCGGGGCCTGTGCCGGTTTTTCATCTGGTAGGGATCTTGAGTGCCGCCGTGTGCGGTCAGTTTTAGTGCTAGAGGCATTCCGTGCAGCTGCGTCATTCTGAGTCACCCCCGATCGATGGGTGTGTCGAAAAACGTACGCGCACGTCCGGGTGCGCTGTATAGAGCCGAAATCGTTGACCGTCGTGAATCAATTGGCCGCTGGAGTCATCTGAGCCAATGAGGGGGTTTTCAGAGTATTTCTCCCAGTGGATCAAGTCATCTGAAACGGCCAGACAAGTCGTCCATGGGCCCTTCCACTTTGGGTCAGCGTTAGCGTGATAGACGCAGTAGTATCGTTGCTTGTACTTGAGTACTTGGTTGAGTGCTATTGCGTGGCGGTCGTATGCATCAGGGCCGCGATCAAGGACCGGCGAATCTTGGATGTTCGTCCAGACCTTGCGATCACGCGACGTGGCCAACCAAACACCACGGTCCCGTCTTTCGTAGAACAAATACCAGGTGCCCTTTTCAATAAATAGCGTCGGTGTGCCGTACGGCCCCGGCGATATTGCAGATCCATCAACACGTCGTACATCCAATCTACCGGCGGACTTCCAATTGACTCCGTCGGGCGATGTCAGCATATGCGGGATATCGTCCTTGCCTTCGGCAACCAAGTAGAAGTTATCCTCATGGCGTACAACGTGCACATCCTCGGTCCACGACTCATCAAAGACTGGATTGCAGGGGAAGCGTTTCCACGTTAGTCCATCATCAGAGGTAGCATAGCCCAGTGACTTTGTCGCACTCCGCTCACCGGTGTAGCCCGTGTACCACAGGTGCCACTTCCCCTCATGACGTAGGATATACCCCCGCTCACGAATCTTGTGGTCCCAGGTGTTAAGCGATGTTCCGGAGAATACCGGATTACTCTGATACTCTGTGAATTCCACTAGTTCACGCGGGAACGGTTCCGTTGCCCGTGCGAGACTGGTTAGCAGAGCTGCCACTGTGATTGCGGCCAAGCTGAACCGACAATTCGCCAATGTGCATATCATTGTACGACCTTTGATGTGAGCAAATCGCCTGTTGAGTTTTGCTGGCCGGAGCCTACGCGTTTTGCGGATGCCGTCCGAGATCTTACCGAGCGCGGCAGGTCTGCGCTATCCCAGGACAGCCTTACCATACACTTGCATACCGATTGCATGTGTATTTTAATGAGCGTTGGTGAAGATTGTATTACCACCACTCTCAGAGCAGACGAAATAGCCCAACAGCGGAGCCAGGATGCTGCAAACCAACGAACGCGATCGGGCAGCAGATTTGCTCAGCCAACAGCTGTGGTTGTGGGGGCAAGACGTGGTGCATCCGGACGGGAATTGGCTGACAAAAGTGGGTTTCCAGAGGACGCCGCCCCCTCCCGAACGCGTGGATTGCTCAAGCGTCTACTCGCTGGAACTTGGCGATCATCGTCGTGTTATATTGCGCGGTTTTGGAGTCTTCATTGGGGATGACAACATCGGCTCACTCTATCTCGGACGCTACCGATTTGAGCCCGTCTGCTCTAATATGGCGGCACTCATCTGTCCTCCGTGGTCGCCCGATGACCTACCAGAGTTCGAACCAGCGACTGTGGGTAACTATCGGTCATTTTCGCGATTGTTGGTGGATCTGCTTGAGTGGATCCAGAGTTACGAAAAAGACGTGGTCAGGAAGCTAGGGGCTGATTACCGACGCGATTCGATTCGGCAATGGGACAATGGCAAACGGCGGGTGATTCCTTTCGAAGAAACTGGCTCCGCCTGGGAACGACTTATGAATTTGGTTGCAGCGGATTCGAGACCTTGGTTTGGAGTAAAACCGGCAGTTATCGAATCGGTTCCAGATAACAGAACAGGGCGCACCGCATGATATGTCTGGAAGGACTGACAAAAATATTCGGGGCTGACGTGAAAGCCGTCGACGAATTGTCTTTACAGGTCGGTGCGGGCGAAGTGTACGGTCTGCTGGGGCCCAACGGGGCCGGCAAGACGACAACGCTGCGGATGATTATGGGCCTCCTACCGCCGACGTCGGGTGACGCACGCATCCAAGGAAGCGCGTTGTCTGAGCGTGCCCAGCAAATAAAGCGCTTGATCGGTCTCGTGTCTGCCAGCGCTGGACTTTACCAATGGCTAACGCCGCGTGAGATTTTGCGTTATTTCGCGATTGGCTTTGGACTTAGCGAGCGTCAGGCGATCGATCGCACTGAAGAGCTGAGTGAAATCATGGAGCTGCGGGAGTTCCTGGATCGCCGGTGTACAACGCTCAGCACCGGTCAAGCACAAAGAGTCAACCTCGCCCGAGCACTCGTTCATGACCCACCGGTTGTCTTGTTGGATGAGCCCACGCGAGGCCTAGATGTTGTTGGAGCCAAGGTAGTGTTTGACTACGTGCAGTTCCTTCGCCAGGCAAACAAGGCGATCATCCTGTGTACACACCAATTGGAAGAGGCAGAGCGGTTTTGTGATCGTTTTGGTCTGTTGTACCAAGGAAAGCTCCGCTACGAAGGAACGCTCACGGAATTACAAACAGCGACCGGACAACCCACATTGGTTGAGATGTTCTTGCGGCTCTTGCGAGACAATCCGATTGAGAAAGTTGAAGAGCCATTGGATGCATCGACGGGCTAATTAAGAAATCATCCTCCAATTACGACGATTCGTTTGACGGCTCATCATCACCCGACTTTCATCACGGAAACGGTTTCGGCGACAAACCATGGAATCTTCTCCCAGCTCTTCTGAAACTCTAGACTCTTCGTCTGAAGCAGAACCTCCGGTTGGCGGTAATGGCGAAGCGGACGTTCCGTTCACATTCGCTCAGCAACTTGAGTTCACGACAAAGGAACTGCGCGAGACACTGCGCGATCGTCGCACTATTGTCACGTTGATGGCAATGCCATTGCTGCTTTACCCGATGCTTGGACTGGGCCTCCGGTTCTTGGCCTTGCAAGATACTCCTGCGGATGAGGCCGGGTATCGATTGGCGCTCGAAACGGAAGCAGAAGCCACGTGGCTCTCTGATGCACTGAATTTTGGCGACTCTGTAATCCCCGAGTCGGATGCGACAGGTGACCCGCCGCTGTCCAACATGCAGCTATTGGTCCCGGAAACGCCG
>DNPC01000540.1:10878-17800 GCA_003501565.1 Planctomycetaceae bacterium
GGAAACGCCGGGTGATTTCAACTTGGAAGGTCTCGTCCAGGACTCTTCGGCCGACGTTGGTCTGCGGGTTGTGTTTGCAGAGCCGGGCGAAAATGGGATGAATCGAGAGCCCGCCGCTCAGGTGCAAATCTTTCACAACGAAGAATCGCTGTTCAGCCGTAATGCCGCTGACTTCGTTGCTGAACGTCTGGATGCTGCGAACATCGCCTGGATCCGCCAGTGGGCGGAGAGTTCGGCCGCAGACTTCCGCGTGCCCATTGAGAAAAAGCGAGTGGTTCTGGCGCCCGAAGAAACTGGGTCGGCCGTCCTTGGCATCTTGCCACTGATTCTTCTGCTAATGACGGTCACTGGTGGTGTTTATCCCGCAATCGACTTGACTGCTGGCGAACGGGAGAGAAACACGCTTGAAACGTTAATGGCATTGCCGGTGCCCAAGTTCAGGCTGTTGTTGGCAAAATTCGTTGCGGTCGTAACCGTCACGATGTTGACCGGAGTCATGAACCTTATCGCGATGAGTGTCACTCTGTACGTGCTGCAGTTAGACAAAACGCTCCTTGGCGGAGACGGATTCACGTTGGTGTTGGCCTTCAAGTTGTTTGTCGTGCTGGCCGCTTTTACGCTTTTTTACTCTGCGATTTTGTTGTTGTTGACCAGTTCAGCTAAGAGCTTCAAAGAGGCGCAGGCGTACCTTATTCCGCTGCTGTTGATTTCGATCGCTCCTGGCCTGGTAATCATGATGCCCGGTTGGGGGCTCAGTTCCTTTACCGCAGCGCTGCCGCTGGTGAACATGCTGTTGTTATCCAAAGGGCTGCTAGAAGGCACGGCTGAGCTATTGCCGGCGATCGTGGCGATTATCACAACCGTCTTTTATGCAATCGCGGCACTATCGCTCGCGGCTCAAGTGTTTGGCAACGATGCGGTTGCAGTGGGCAGTCGCGGACGCTGGCGCGATTTTTTCGAGCGACCTGACGCTGGGCTGACTCGACCGACAACTACGGCGGCACTGATCGGTTTGGCTGTCTTGTTTCCGGCGTATTTCGTTGCGTCGGGAGTACTCGGGCGGGGCGGCGAAGTCGATCCACAGAACCGTCTCTACCTTTCAGGTCTGTTAACCGCAGCTTTGTTCGTTGGTCTTCCATCTCTATTCCTTCTCTGGCAGCGCGTCCCGGTCGGAATGGGCCTCGGCATCAGGCCAGCTAGAGTTGTTTTCTTTGTCGCTGCGGTATTGCTTGGTGTTTCAACTTGGCCATGGATCTTCGAGCTGATTATCTTGGCTCAGAGCATTGGCTTGCGTGGCGTAGATCTGTCACGTGTTCCGGACGTTGAAGCGTTACTAGCCAGTTGGAAAGAGGTTCCTCTATGGCTGACGTTGCTTGCACTGGGAGTTATCCCAGGAGTCTGCGAAGAGTGTTTTTTCCGCGGTTACGTGCTCGGCGGGCTACGCCAACATCTCAGTCCCCGGGCCGCAATTATTTGTTCTGCTATTGCGTTCGGTCTATTCCACGTCGTCTTGGCCGGTGGCGCGTCGCCCGAACGCCTTCTCCCCAGCACCTTGATGGGATTGCTGTTGGGTTGGGTTGCCTGGCGTAGTGGCAGTATTGTTCCGTCGATCATCCTGCATGCCATTCACAATTGTTCGTTGCTGCTGCTGGCAAATTCACGAGATCTGCTCGCCCGCTGGAATCTCGGACAAACCGAACAGGAACACTTGCCCTGGACGCTACTGCTGCCTTGCGGAATCGTGTTCGCCCTTGGGGTTGCTTTGGCCTGGTATGCTCGTGCCCACGATTCGAAAGTCAGCGATTCGAAAGTCGGCCACGACGCGTAAGCGAACATACGGTTTTTGACTTTAGTGGCGCAAGCGAAAAAGACGCGGATTTGTATCCGGCATCTGCAATTCCAAGTCCCATCCAACCCAAAAGCCTGACAACGCGACAAAAGTAGTTTGAGTTTCAACGATGCGTGTACCACAGCGACGTTCCCAGGCAACTTCTTACAGCCTGACATCATTCTTTGCTTTGCTGTTCTGCTTTCAGGCGGGGGCACTGCTGGCCGAGACGCCATGCAGCATACCGGGTGTGTCTGCGAAGCAAGCAGCTGCATCGCCGAGCGGGATTACTCGCCATATTGACGCGGTACCGCGGGCCGAGTGCTTTCCAATTGAGAGTTTGCCGGAAGATTTGCAGACTCTGTCACGCGAGCTGCTTCTGGAGGCGTTGGATTCTGAAGCGCTTTACACGTTCGTTGGTGGCATCAAGCCGATATCGGAGGGTTTTTGGAGCGAGTACTTCCAAGTTTCTCCGCCCGACATTACGCAGCTTGGCCGAGCACGTCGTGCAATGGAGGCTTGGCGGTGTGGGCGAAGTTATGATGCGGGGGTTTTGGTCTTTGAAAACTTGCGTGCAGGCCAGCGTTATGGTTCAGCTTGGATTGTTGATCGTGAATCATTGAAGCGCAAAATTGCCGAGGAATCTGCGTACTTCGGCCGCCTTGGGATTTCTGACGCAACCAGCCCCGAGGTTGTGTTGTTGTCGGTTGAACGTGCAAAGCAGGCGGCGGAGCGGTGGCGTGGATTTGGCCTTGTCTTTGGGTATCCAAAAAACGCAATCGACTTCTTTGTACGTGCCGGCGAGCATCAATCAAATACGGGAGAGTTCGTTCGCCGTGACTTTCGGAGTTACCCGACTCACTCAAGCTCAAGCTACAACTTTGTCTACGCCGTACCACGATTCTCAGAGGAAACAGATGCTGAAAGAGAGCTACGTCGGCGTGTAGACTCGATCCTGAATGTCTATACCGCTCATCGCGACCGGTACATTAAAGATGAGGATCCACGGCGGGTTGTCGAACTCGTTCGAGATTGGTTCGATGATGGCAATGGCTGGTGTCACTCCGATCATGCGTTGCAAAAGGCAACGATGTGGGGGGATGCACGTCGGTGGGCAGAGGAAGATGGCATCCGACTCAAAACGGCATCTCCGGAACAACCACTTGAAGACCTTGAGCAGCTCGATTCGTTCTTGGCCAGTCCGAGAATTGTTGCACTGGGCGAATCGACGCACGGTACTCGCGAGATCTTTCAGATGAAGCATCGTGTGTTTCGTTACTTGGTTGAGAAGCACGGCGTGCGTCTCTTTGGGATTGAAGCCAGTTATGCGGCTTGCCTTCCGATCGATGCTTATGTGGTCACTGGCCTGGGAGATCCGCGCGAGGCGATTGCCGGACAGGGCTTCTGGACTTGGGATACGGAAGAGGTGTTGGCGCTGGTTGAGTGGATGCGAGCCTGGAACCAGAGGCGGCCGGAAGGCGAGTCTCCGTTGCGATTCTACGGTTTTGACACCCAGGACGCATACACGCCGCTGAAGATGGTTCTCGCAGAGGTGCAGGACTTTGCACCCAATGTGCATGATGAGTTTACCGAACTGTTGAAAGTGGCATTGGAGGAGCAGTACGGTGATTCGCTCAATTCTGCACCCCGGACGCAGCTACAGGACCTGCTTGTGGCAATCGATAAGCTGAGTGAGTTCTGTGGGAACGTTGAGGGGGTCACACAGTCGAAAAAAGAGCAACTTGAGTTGCTGCTCCTGCAAGCGAAGTCGGCTGTGCAGACTGAAGTTTCGTCGCGTGATCGCTGGTCATCGATGGGTGTTGTCGCGGAAGTCGACCTTTACTCGCGCATTCGTAAGAAGATTTCCGCGATTGATGCTTGGGCTTCGACACTTGAAGGCGATCATGGTGATGCCCTACGAGAATTCGTGCGTTCGGCTGATGATCTGGCAGAATGCCAAATGAAGTTCCGAGATGAAATGGACAACGTTGATCGCGAGCGGTGGCGACGGGCTGTCACGTGGGCTCGTGAGGTGGCTGATTCTGACGAGCGAAAGAAGGCGGTGGCGGATCTAGAACAGTTCTTAGTTGTTTCGACTGAGTACCTCGACAAGCCACGCGAACTTAGCAATGCTAGGGACGAGACCATGGCGACGATGGTCGAGCGGATTCTCCAACAGCACGGAACCGGTTCAAGAATTGCACTTTGGGCTCACGACTGGCATATCTCAAAGTTTGCTGGCAATCTGACCAGACACGTGCCGAGGATGGGGACTTTTCTGGAGCAACGCTTTGCGGATGACTATTTACCCATCGGTATCTCATTTGGAACGGGCGCTTTTCAAGCCAAGTACTATCCGCAGGACGACGAGGATCCGGCCAAGTTAGTGTTGCGAGAGTTCAGGGTATCTGGAAGCCGCAACGATTCGTTTTCCAATGTCTTTGACTATAGCGATTCGCCGGTTTCTGCATTTGATCTGACCGATGATGGTGTGAACGCACTTCCGGCATGGATGCGACAGCCGCAATACAACCGGACAATTGGGGCTGTTTTTCGGCCCGAGCTAGAGAAATCGGATTCGTACTACGAAGAGATGGAGATCGCGGCGCACTACGAGTTGGTGCTTCACATCAAGAAGACCTCGCGTGCGCGGCCGCTCGGCCCCGTTGCACGCTTTCGTTTCGGCGCAAAATTTGAAGAATCAGACGAAGGTTCCAAGTCCGATAGCCAGAATCTTGCGAACGGAGGAGCGCGCATAAATTCCGTTGCTGAAAAATCACTAGCCGAGCTCTGCGGCCTGAAGTCTGGAGATCGAATCGTTGGGATCGAAGATGAGGAGATCGTAAGTGCCAGCCAATTCAAGAAGGCTCTTGCTGAAATCGATCGCCCTGGTAGCTACAAATTAAGTGTGGTGCGTACGAGCGACCAACTCAAGGGTCAGGCTGCCGAGCAACGCATATTCTACCTGCTAGTACCACAGTGGATCGCGGATTGACCGGTCGTTGTCACGATATCAGCCAATGATTCAGTCGCTCCCCAACGGTCGTACCCGTGGTGGCGGCCGCCTTGGCGAGCTACTGATGCACAGCAGAAGGAAACAACTCTAGACTTGCAGACTCTTTGAGTTGATCTCTGCGAATGCGTTGTGTTGGTGGATGGACTCGAAGTTTTCTGACGCGCAGCGGAACGAGCCGATCCGTGAATCGTTCCGAAGAATTACGGCCATATCGCGGACGATATCTTCGACGAACTTCGGATTGTCATAAGCGGCTTCAGTCACGGATTTCTCGTCGGACCGCTTCAGGGTTGGATACACAGAACAAGATGCTGCACGCTCCATCATGGCGAACAGTTCATCAACACCCACTTCGCAGTCCGGTTGAAATGTGACACTCGCAGTTAGTTCACACCGTTGATTGTGTGCGCCACGAGCCGAAATTTCTTTCGAACATGGACAAAGGCTCGTGGCGGGGCCAGCAATTGTCACCGCTACTTCGTTTGTTTCACCGGCACTAACGTCGATTTGAACCTTCAGTTGCAATTGTCCAGGCTGACCAGTAACAGGCGCCGCACACTTGAAGAAGAAGGGAAATCGGACAGTACCATAGACCTGTGTAGCGCCCAGTCGCTCGAGTACACTACCGAAGAAATCGACAAAACCGCGATAACTTAGTACAGATTGGTTCTCGGCGATTAACTGTGCGAACCGGGACATGTGCGTCCCTTTCTTGTCCGCCGGCAATTCGACAAACATGTCAGCCGAGCCGATGGTCGGCTGGGCCGCAGCAGTAGAATCTGATGTGGGAGCAAAATGGAATGCCCAAGGAACGTTGGTCACGCCAACTTTATCAATAGCGATGTCGCGTGAATCGACGTATGCCTGGACGTCGGGTAAGGTTTGTACGTCGGCCAATTGAAATTCCAGCTTCTTCGAATTGATTTGGCAGCCGGCACAGGGAGCGTCTGCCTTGTGGGAGTAGCCGCGGTCAGCTTTTCCCTTTCGATTTAGAGCCTAATTTGCTCGATTTGAAAAGGTGTTTGCTTAGCTGCTGGCCTAGGCTGTAGTAGATGGCTTGGCGGTACAGCAGCGACAAGCACTCGAAAGTCGATGATTTACGAGGTGAGCAATAATTAGAAAGAGACCGCCAAGAGGCGTAATCCACGGGATAAACCCGGCCAAAACGGGGGCTTCATCGGTCGCTGATGGGGCCTGCGTGTCGTCCGCTGCAGACTCAGCGGCTTTGGCGGCACAATGCTCACAGTCATCGTCGGTGCATAGTTGGGCGCTCGAGCCGACTGCGGCAACTTCTTGGGATTCTTTGGGCAGTGTGCAACATGCACAACTGTCCTCTAGCCCAAATGCCGCGAGACCGATAATCGATAGGCCCGAGACAGCGATGATTGCTGGCTGCAAATTCCGGTGCAAACGCCACCCTGGCACAAAAGCCAACAATGCCAATCCCGCACACACAACGACCATCACTTGATGGAATGCTTCGTCAGCAAGGAAGCTAAGTCCCAGCATCGGTAAAAACGTAATCACGAAAGGCATCGCTGCGCAATGAATCGCACATCCGACGGATGCGGTAACACCTAGCCAATCTGGGACAACGGAGGTTGTGGAAGCAGTGGCAGATTCAGCTACCTGAACGACAGCATCTCCACTGGCCGACAATTCCTGCATGGTTGGCAGTCCTGTCTCTCAAATCGAGGATTTTGCGTTTAAACCGGCGGATTATTCTAATGCAATCGATATGCAACTACAACTGCAGTTTATAATCCGGTGTATATTGCAAGGGGACCTGCGCCGAGGTTGATCGAGCCGACCAACTACAGGTTATATTTACGGCAACACCGTTCACCGACGGTACACCTGCGGGGGCGTTCAGTACCCGCTTGGCTGGATAGGGTGCGACACAAGAGCCATCAGAAACGTATGGGCTCAGCTGACTGAACTGTGATTCATGGCGTTTGCGGACGGCCCACTGGAGGGAAAAACTATGGCGGAGTCATCAGAAGAAAGTCGTTCTGCGATCCGTGAGGCTGGCTTGCGTGCGACACCAGCCCGCATCGCTACGCTCGACCTTCTAAGAG
>DNPC01000585.1 GCA_003501565.1 Planctomycetaceae bacterium
GGGTTTTCGGATAGGTTCTAAGTACTTCTGTTCTAGCCGCGGCCGCCTTCACAGCAGGTTTCGCAGATCCGGTGGCAGCGGGAACACTGGAGTTTTGCGCGGATCTCAATCAACTTACCACCGCAAACGGGGCAGGCTGGACGACATTCGCCGGGAGTCGATTCGCTGCCGGACGGTCGTTTGTCGGTGGTTGAATCTGGCATTTGATCGTTCCGTTATCAAACGAGTTGAGGCTATTTTGACTGTAGTCTTTATGCCGGAGCCTTGATACCGCAGGCGGATTCGACGCGGTCCAAAACAGCCGCGGCAGTTTCGCGTGCACGGGCTGCGCCAGCATTCAAGATATCATCCACCGTCGAAGGGCGATTCTCGAATTCAGCTCGACGAGCCCTGGCGTCCGCAAAGTAGGCGTCTGCTACCTCAGCGACCGCTTTTTTCACGTGGCCGTAGCCAAAGCCGCCCTGGCGGTAGAGTGCAGCCATCTCCTCAATCGCGGGTCCGTCCGCCATCAATCGGAAGAGTTGAAATAGGTGGTCAGTTTCAGGGTCTTTGGGGTCTTCCATCGGGCGCGAATCCGTTTGGATACGCATGATCTTTTTGCGCGAGGCTTTCTCGTCCTCGAACAGCCCAATGATATTGTCGTAACTCTTGGACATTTTTTCGCCATCAGTACCCGGCACTTTGGCCGCTTCGTCCAATACACGAGCTTCCGGCAAAACGAAAGCTTCTCCAAAGTGATGATTGAAACTAGTCGCTAGATCTCTACAGACTTCAATGTGTTGCACCTGATCTTGACCTACCGGGACCCAGTTTGCATCGTAGGCAAGGATATCGGCTGACATTAGAACCGGGTAAGTGAACAGTCCGGCGTCCGCAGGAACACCGCGAGCTTTCTTTTCCTTGTATGCATGGCAACGCTCAAGCAAACCCATGGGAGTACCGGTCATGAGAATCCAGGTCAGCTGCGAAACTTCCGGTACATCTGACTGAATGAAGAGTGTCGCTTTTTCTGGATCGAGCCCGAGTGCTAGTAGATCGATTGCAGCATCGCGAGTCAGTTGTTGGAGCTGGGCCGAGTCGCGAATGGTGGTCAGCGCGTGCAAGTTGGCGATAAAGTAGTAGCCATCATGTTCTTGCTGCAAGTCAATGTACTGCCGGATCGCACCAAAATAGTTGCCCCAGTGAAATCGTCCCGTTGGCTGAATTCCCGAGAGCACGCGCATCGCGTTGTCCTGCTATGAAAGGTGAATGGAGTTGTTTGGTAGGCGTGTAGGTAAGTTCGCTTGCTAACGGATAAACATCAGCCGGCTGGCGTCTAGGCTCGATTCCGTGTGCAAGCTGTTGGCCGGATCAAGTGCGTGTGTTCGCTGCCGTAACTTCGGGGACGCGAATTTCGTCACTCTGACGGGTGGGCGGTGCGAATTGCGTCATCGATCTTGGCGGCACCAATCTGGTCGAGTGCTGCAGGAAGTTGATCGACTAGGCGTTCGCTAATAGTCGGGTCGTAGTAATTGGCTGTGCCTATTTGTACGCAAGAGGCGCCTGCGGCAAGGAACTCCATTACATCATCGATGGTTGCGACGCCCCCAATCCCGACAATCGGTATGTCAACGTCTTGGGCAACTTGGTAGACACAACGGAGCGCGACCGGTTTGATAGCGGGACCGCTCAGTCCACCAAACATATTGCCGAGGACTGGTTTTTTCCCCCGCCAATCGATAGCCATCCCAAGTACCGTGTTGATGCAGCTAACGGCATCGGCGCCACCGTCTGCTGCAGCCTGAGCAATGTCGGTAATCCGGGTGACGTTAGGTGTAAGTTTGGCGAGTATGGGAAGATCGCAAGCCTGCCGGACGCCCTCAACTACTTGGCGGCACATCGCTGGATCGGTGCCAAAATCGACTCCACCGGACACGTTTGGGCAGGAGATGTTCAGTTCCAACGCGGCCGCACCGCCAGCATCGGCGAGTCGCGTGGCCAGCTCGCGGTACTCGTCTATCGTCCGCCCTGCAATGCTGACGATTACCGCCGTGTCCAAAGTTCGAAGGTACTGCAAATGGCCACTGATGAATGCGTCTACTCCATCATTATCGAGGCCGATTGAGTTGAGAAGCCCAGCGGAGGTTTCGACCGTCCGCCACGGATGATTGCCGGGCCGTTCGAGTAGTGTGATTGTTTTGGGGAGAACGCCGCCCAACTTGTCTAGCTGCACGAGCTCTTGCATTTCTCGGGCGTAACCAAATGTGCCAGATGCGGTCAGGATCGGATTGCGCAATTGCAAGCGACCCAGACGAACTGCTAGTTGAGCCTGGTTATTCGCAGCCGGGGCGTCGTCTTGTTTTTGCGCTGAATCCATAATTTCGTTCCGTCACTGCTTCCTTGGTTCATTGGCCACGGATTGTTCGGCTAGCGTATCAGGTTGAGTTAGCAGCGTAGCATGGATGGAAGATAGAATTGCATCGGCTACGACCTGTTTATCACCAACCGCTCGAGCGATGGTAAGGCCGTCGGCGGCTAGAATCTCAACATCGTTGTCGGGCGAGTCAATTGCCGCCGGTCCATTGGAAACCATCAGATCGCAACACTTCCGCTGCATTTTTACGACCGCGCGAAACCGCCTGTCTTCGGTTTCGAGTGCAAAACCCACAACCCATTGATCCGACCGCTTGTTCCGAGCCGCAGTCGCAACCACATCAGCAGTTTCCACTAGCTCGAGTTTGAGTGGCGAACCGTCTTTGGTTAGCTTCGATTCACTAACCCGCTTGGGCATGTAATCGCACGGAGCAGCTGCGCCAATCAAGCCATCGTGCAGGCCGAATCGGTCGTTGACTTCACGCAGCATGTCGTCCGTCGTAACGACCGGGATTACCTGGGCATCCGGTGGGTAGTCGACGCCAACGGGCCCTGAAACGATCGTTACTTGGTGACCGCGCCGCAGAGCGGCATCTGCTAGACAAGCTCCCATGCGACCACTGCTCGCATTCGTCAGGTACCGGACCGGGTCGAGGTATTGTCGCGTCGGGCCGCTAGTGATGAGGATTCTTGCCAAGGATACAGCCCGTTGTTCATTTGAGCAGCGGAGTGGCTGCTTGCAGTATTGCATCCGGTTCGCTCATGCGTCCCGCGCCGCTCTTGCGGCAGCTTAGCCAACCGGACTCAGGGCCGACGAAGTGTACACCATCGCTGGCTAGTGTCTGGACGTTGCGCTGGACGGGTGCGGCCCCCCACATTGC
>DNPC01000114.1 GCA_003501565.1 Planctomycetaceae bacterium
TCGATTCTATGATTAGTCGCACTCGCGGGGGAGGGCACCCAATCACCGCCAAGCCGAGCGTTCGTTTCCGATGTCGGCACTCTTTTTGAGAAACGCCTTCCCGAGACGTGCGGCGACTGCCCCTTAAAAATGAGCCCGTTTGGCGGTATCATCTCGATCCGGAAATTGATGTCGACCTGCCGGTTAAGGAGCCACGATGAGTTTGTTTGATCTGTCCCACGATGTCGCCGTTGTGAGCGGCGGAACCGGCGGCCTCGGCGGAGCGATGGCCGACGCACTGGCCGCAGCGGGAGCCAAAGTTGCGGTTGTTGGACGTAGCGCCGAACGTGGAGCCCAACGGGTCGATGCCATCAAATCAGCCGGTGGCCACGCGATTTTCCAGTCGGCAGACGTTCTTGACATTGCCTCTCTCGCCGCATGCAGAGACGCGATAGAGCAACAGTTGGGCACGACCACCGTGTTGATCAACGCGGCTGGTGGGAATCACCCTAAAGCTACGCTGCCGCCGGGCAGCGACTTTTGCAAACTCCCAACCGATGCTTGGCAGACCGTTTTCGATCTCAATCTAGTCGGCGGAGCGCTGCTGCCTAGCCAGGTCTTCGGCGAAACAATGGTCCAAGCAGGGCAGGGCAGTATCGTCAACATTGCATCGATGTCTGGCATGATCCCGCTATCCAGAGTGGTTGCCTACTCGGCTGCCAAAGCTGCCGTCATCAATTTAACTCAATTCCTTTCACGCGAGTGGGCCACCACGGGCGTGCGTGTTAACGCAATCAGTCCCGGCTTCTTCCCCGCAGAGCAAAATCGTGCACTGCTTTATAACGAAGACGGCTCGCTTTCCGAACGTGGCAGTCAGATTATCGGGCACACGCCAATGGCGCGATTCGGTAAGCCTGAAGAACTAGGCGGCGCCGTCGTCTGGCTCGCCTCTTCCGCTGCTTCCTCGTTCGTCACCGGACAGAATATCATCGTCGACGGTGGTTTCTCGTCGGTGACAATTTAGCGTCCCCATCCAATTAAAACTGAACAAGCCCTACACACCGAGCCAACTAAGATGATTGAACTCCGCAACGACGCCAAATATGCCCTCATCATCCCCACCAGCATGGGAACTCGCCTGACCCCCGTGAACAAGCAGCCATTTCACTGCAGCGACACGTTCAAGATGCAGGCGACCAGCGCTGAATCCAATGTGGGCAGCGTGTCTTCTTTTCTGGGATTGCCAGTTAAGATCCTGACGGCTTTCGTCAAAGACAGCCCCGTGGCTCGTTTCATCAAGGATGATCTAGCACGTCGCCACATGGACTGCGAAGGACCAGAGTTTTCGCAGGATACTCCCTGGGGAGTCCGTCACCAAATCAACATGGCCGACAGTGGCTGGGGCACGCGAGGACCGCGAGTCGCCAACGATCGTGCGGGAGAAGTCGGCCGACGACTCAATGTAAAAGACTTTGATCTTGAGCGAATCTTCGGTGACGAAGGTGCCAAGATCGTTCACATGTCGGGCTTAATCGCCGCCCTGTCAGAAGAAACAAGTGAATTCTGTCTGGAAATCGCTCGGGCCGCCAAGAAACATGGCGCCCGAATCTCCTTCGATCTGAATCACCGAGCCTCGTTCTGGGCCGGACGCGAAGCAGAATTGTCTGCTGCGTTCAAGGAAATCGCCAGCCTATCGGATATCTTGATCGGCAACGAAGAAGATTTCCAACTGTGCCTTGATATTCAAGGCCCAGAAGCTGGCGGTAAGGACATCGGCGCGAAGATTGACGGCTTCAAAGAGATGATTGGCCGAATCAAACAGGAATACAGCGGCGCGACATTGTTTGCCACCACGCTCCGGGAAGTCGAAAGCGCAAACCTACACCACTGGGGCGCAATCGTTTCGCACGGCGATGACTTCACCGTCGTCCAACCACGCGAAATCGGCGTCTATGACCGAATCGGCGGCGGTGACGGCTTTGTTGGCGGTTTGCTATACGGAGTGCTCAATGGATGGGATGCCGAAAAGAGCACCCAGTTCGGTTGGGCAACTGGCGCACTAGCAGCAACAATGGAAACCGACTACGGCCAACCAGCTGACGAAGATCAGGTCTGGAGCATCTGGGCCGGCAATGCCCGAGTTAAGCGGTAACAAGAGTCGTGCGCTGCCTGATAGTCCTCACGCGTGCGTGGCAATACTCCGATGAATAAAACCGTTCTTGCCATCGCGGCCCATCCGGACGATATCGAATTCGTAATGTCCGGCACGCTGATGCGACTGCGCAATGTCGGTTGGTCACTCCATTACTTCAACATCGCCAACGGCTGCTGTGGGTCGATGGACCTGCCTCCCGAAGAGATCGCCGCAGTACGCTTAGCCGAAGCAAAAGCGGCGGCCGACAGACTTGGTGCCGAATTTCATGCTCCGATCTGCAACGACCTGGAAATCTTCCACGTCAAGCCGCTCATGCAACGGGTGCTTTCGGTCGTAAGGAAAGTCCGCCCAAGCATCATCCTTACACACGCTCTGGCCGATTACATGGAAGACCACCAGAACACGGCCCGACTAGCCGTATCAGGTGCCTTTTCCCGGGGCGTACCAAATTTTTCATCGGTGCCTGAGGAACCTGCAATCCAGGATGATGTAGCCCTCTATCATGCCCAACCTCACGGCAACCGGGATCCGTTGCGACACGTTGTTAAACCCGAGCTGGCCGTAGATGTCGCAGACTTAATCCCTGCCAAGAGCGAACTACTCGCGTTGCACCAAAGCCAATCGGCTTGGCTAGACAGCACTCAAGGCCTGGGCTCGTACACGCAAACGATGGTGAACCTTAACCGCGAAGTCGGGCAGTTGAGCGAGCGATTTGAATACGCCGAAGGCTGGCGGCGCCACCTCCACATCGGCCTAAGCTCGGTCGAATTCGACCCTTTGAGCGACACGCTCGCCGAGCATTGCCACCAGCTTGTTTAACCGGACTATGTAGGCCGTTAACAAGGTCGAAATCAGTATGCGGGAGCGACCTAACTACACCTAAACAAAATCGTATTCTTCCGCCCAAGCCGGTAGCGAATCTTCGACAGAAGTTACGGCAACGTTAACCGCATTAAGTAGGCCGTTAACAAGGTCGAATTAGGATGCCCGAGCGACCTAACTACACCTAATCAAAATCAATTTCTCCCGCCCAAGCCGGTAGCGAATTTTCGACCGAAGTTGCGGCAACTTATATGCGTTCACGCCGACCACTGCTCACTCGACTCCGCTGTGTGCGAAACTCTCCGGACTAGCCGCCAAGACCGCTCGACGATAATGCTCTGGCAGGCGGTCTTCATCCAACAACGCCCCCTCATCGAGAAATTCGTACAATTCCCCGTAGTGCCGTGTTTCGGTCGGAGAAATCCGGTGCATGACATGCCACGGCCGTAAGTCATCGGCACTCTGAAGGCCGATGGCCCCAATCATCTCGGAAAGACTTCGTATCGTCTCCAAGTGGAAACTAGCGACTCGAACAGACTTATTGCTAGGCACCAGCCCCGCCATCAGACTCTTGTCCTGCGTCGCCACGCCTACGGGACAATGATTGCTATTGCACTTCAGTGCCTGGATACATCCCAATGCCATCATCATGCTTCTAGCCGCATAACATGCATCTGCTCCTAAGCTAAGCATACGTAGCATCGCAAACCCACTGGAGACCTTTCCACTGGCCAGCAATCGTATCTTGTCACGTAATCCGTAGCCAACCAGCGCGTTGTGCACAAAGATCAGCCCTTCGTGCATCGGCGCACCGATATGATTGGAAAACTCGAGCGGCGCCGCACCGGTTCCTCCCTCGCCCCCATCGATGGCGATGTAGTCAGGCGTAATGCCGGACTTGACCATCGCTTTGCAGACCGCCAAGAACTCGCGGCGTTTACCAACGCACAATTTGAAGCCTACGGGTTTGCCGCCGGATAATTCTCGCAATCGCGCAACAAAATCCAACAACCCGATCGGCGTATCGAATTCCCTATGACCGGGCGGTGATATGACATCTTGGCCGATCGGAACATGCCGAATTGCGGCAATCTCTGGCGTAACTTTGGCGGCCGGCAAGATGCCACCATGTCCAGGCTTGGCACCCTGTGAGAGCTTAAGCTCAATCATCTTGACGTTGGATTGGGTGGAATTTTTCTGGTACAAGTCTTTGCAAAACCGCCCGTTGTCCAGTCGGCAGCCAAAATAGCCCGTTCCAATTTGCCAGATCAAGTCTCCACCACCATCCAAATGGTGCTGACTGATTCCACCCTCACCGGTGTTGTGGGCAAAGTTGCCGATTTTCGCGCCTTGGCTGAGCGCAAGCACGGCATTTTTGCTCAAGCTGCCATAGCTCATTGCGGAAATGTTCAACAAGCTACAGCTGTAGGGCTGCGCACATTCGGCCCCACCGATCGTCACTCGCATATCACGTGCGTGGATCTCGCGGGGTGCCATGGAGTGGTTTACCCATTGGTAGCCTGTCTCGTAGACATCTTCTTTGGTACCAAACGGAACGGTGTCACGGACGTCCTTCGCTCGCTGATAGATCAAACTCCGCTGATCGCGATCGAACGGAACTCCCTCGGTGTCCGATTCGATGAAGTACTGGTAGATCTCAGGCCGCACGAACTCCATTAGATATCGCATTCTTCCCAGCAGAGGAAAGTTGCGAGGAATCGAGTGTTTCACTTGGCAGTAATCGTAGATGCCGATCCCGACCAACGGACCGAGCACTATCCAAGCCCATAGAAGACTAGGCATCCAAACTGCAGCAAAACCACTCACCGCAATCAATCCAATGACGATGCCCACAAACAATCTACGCATCTGGTCTCTCGCTCAACTTCGATTGCCGAATAACTCCCCTAGCCTCCGAGAGCTTAACCTCCTTCGTATCGCAACGCAGCGCGGAAGGTGAGGCTAGGGTAGAATCCGAATCGCAAACCATGTTTTCGCCAATCTCAGGCAAATCGACTGGATCGCACTTGCTTTTTCTGACGAAACGTCAAAAATACCGATATGACGACTTTAACCCGCAAACAACGCGAAATCCACGATCGTGAGCAGCAGATCCTTACGCTCTCGCGTTCGATCCTTAGTGCAGAAGGTTTCCAGGCCTTGTCGATGGATCGACTTGCGGCCGAGATGCAGTATGCCAAAGGAACGCTGTACAACCATTTCCCGAACAAGGAAGAGATTGTTGCGGCGTTGGCGGTTGAATCTTTAGAAGTCCGCCGACGCATGATGGAGCACGCGAGTATTCTGGCCGACCGTTCACGACTGAAAATGATGGCGATCGGTTCCGCTTGCGAAATGTATGCGACCCAATTCAGTCAACATTTCGCTATGGAGTTGATGCTTCGCGACGCGGTGATTTGGAATAAATCATCCGAAAGGCGGCAAAGTCTAGTAAAAAACTGCGAATTAAGATGTATGTCGATTGTTGCTGGCGTCGTCCGTGATGCGGTAGCATCTGCCGATCTTAAGCTGCCCGACGGTTTGTCAGCCGAAGAGTTCGTTTTCGGGTTCTGGTCACTTACATTTGGCAGTCACGTCCTTGCCAGCAGCACATCATTGACTGAGGTTGGCATCGCGGATGCAAAGCGAAGCATCCGATTTCACGGCTGGACCTTGATGAACGGCTACAATTGGAACGACCTGATTAGTTTTGAAGACGCCCATCTCGAGATGGATGGCTTTGCAGATAGGATTATCGACTTTGTCTAATTTAGTGCCCCCACAACCGCGTTCTCGCGGGTCTTTTTTTGGCAGATTTTTGACGCCCCGTCATTTTATGACGCGGCGGGCAGGAATCGCAGTCTATTCCATCGCCATCGTC
>DNPC01000474.1 GCA_003501565.1 Planctomycetaceae bacterium
GTGTAGACCCATGATATGGCCAGCGAAACCAGGCCAACCCAGGTCATGCCCGCCAACATTGGTTGCCAAGCGGCTCCAGTGCCGACTTGAAACAGCGTTGCCATCCCGCCGACAACTCCCAAGACGGCCGCCGATGAGAGCCAGCTTCCTGTGACCTCGGACCAAACACTCCCACGGGAATTCTTGGCCAGTTGAGCCCGTTGAGCGACTCGCCACTGCCGAAGAGAAATGGGGCGGCTTGTTTTAGGTTTGGCGGCCGGTGCGGGCTTGGCTACCGGCTGGGGGAGCGGCTGCTTGGCTGCAACGGCTGCTTGGCCTGGCTGAACGGTTGCAGCAGATGCTGCGGCAGCCATGTAACCTGGCTGTGTGGCTGCATCAGCTGCACCCGGCGTGCGACGCGGATTCGTGTCCTGTACGTAATCGCGAACATACTTCCGCTTGGCTGGTTGCGGGGGCAGCGGTCCACGCATGACCCACCAGATCGCGTAGTAGGGAACGTAGATGCAGGCCACCATCAAGACGATGGGCAACACGGCCCCAGCGTTGACTGCCAAAAAGATGATAGCCAAGATCATCAACACGCTCTTAACGCTGCTAGACATATTCAGTCCGGCCCACCAGCGGCTCAGTGCCGCCCAACCCCGTGCCACGTTGCGTGCAACCGGCTAATCGTAGCTCAGCGAAGTGTACTGTTCTTGGTCACAAGCCGCATTTCGATGGGCAGCACGTCGGGCACGGTCAGCCGCTTGCTCGGATCGTTGGGCTGCGCGTGACTTGAATCCCACAGCCGGCTGTGCCGCCGGTCTAACCACGGGAGGCACCTGCGCGGCCTTCTCGGAGACCGGCGAATTAACCGCGATTTCCGGTTCAAGTGGCGGTAATGGTTTGGCGGGAGCGGTACGCACCAACAGGTAATGATCGTCGATATCCATCCCGAGTGGACGGACCATGTCGCGCACATCGCTTGGCCGATGTTTCGGATTCTTGGCGAGTGCACGTGAGACGACGCTGGCGATCGCTGGCGGCAGAACCGAAAGATCTGGATCTGCGGTCAGGTGCTTCATAATGATTTCTTGACTACTCTCGCCATCAAACGGCACTAAGCCGCTGGACAGTTCGTAGAGCATGATGCCCAGGGCGTAAATATCGATCTCTTTGCCGTATTCTCCCTTGCCAATCTCCGGTGCCATGTAATGAAATGTACCGACACTCTCCGTTTGACCACCACGCCGGGAGCAAGAGATGAATTTGGAAAGGCCATAGTCACCAATTTTGACGATGCCTTCGTCTTCAAAGATGTTTGCTGGTTTGAGGTCGCGGTGAACGATTCCGTGGTCGTGCAAATAAGCGACGCCGGCGGCGATTTGACCGAACCAACGATTGAGCTCAGTTTCAGGTAGGCCTTCTGGATGTTGTTCGACAGCATCGCGAAGGCTGAGTCCCGAAACATACTCCATCACGATCCAGCCTTGACTATCGGCGTCGAACTGGATGTCGAATAGAGAGATCAAGTTCGGGTGCTTGAGATTCATGCACTGACGAACACCGCGGACTTCGACATCTAGATTTCGCTGGATTTGCTTCAGCGCAACTTCTTTGCCCGCGTCGTTGGTGGCAAAGTAAACTTCGCCAAAGCCGCCGACACCGACCCCTCGCTTGATGGTGTATCCTTCAAGCGGTCTGTCGCCATTTCCGAATTTAAACTTCATCGCTCTTTCCTGTGTCGCTGACTGACCGATTGGGTCGGCTTCAGCTGGCTGGGCTTGCTTGTGCGGAAGTAACTGAATCATGTCGGCATCGATATGGTTGGACACTTGGGTAAAAAAACCGCCAGTCCCTTATTCGCTACTCTTCGTCGATTCTTGTCGTTCTTTGTCGATTCTTGTCGTTGTTGACTCGGGGGGGGGCGATTCTCGGTATTTATTTTCAAAAACTGCGGGACGTAGCCGCTCGCAAATCTGCGGGTAAACACTCGAATCGAACTTCCCGAAATTGATTTCCTGGGCCGTATTTAAGGGCCCTAAAACAGGCATGGTTAGGCGTTCGTTGTGAATCTTTGCAGATACAAGCGCTGGGAGTCCAGCCCCGAAGCGTTTTGATTCGCCGGCGGGTTCTGCGGACAGCGCGTGCTATTCCACGCTGAGCGAGAAATCCTCCCCTTGCATCCGCATGCCAGGCGTCAGCAGTATTTGCCCCTGAGCTTCTTCTCCGTTGACGGTTACCGTTTCGAGCGTTCTGAACACCCAGTCGTCGCCTTTCTTGAACATCAATAACTCGCCCTTCCAGTGTGGGCATTGCACGTGACTGGTAGCAGCAGGGCCCAGGATGCAAGAGTCGGCCAACAGCAACACGCCGTCGACATTTGGTTTGAAACGGTTCAGGCTGCCCATCTTCAAGACAGCCGTCGCGCTCAGTGGGCTTGGACGCATAAACTGAAGCTTGACTCGGTCGCCCAGTTGTAGCTCGTCATTGTGCGATAGCAGGTGTGGGCGATCGATATCGGCCCCATTCAGCTGCGTTGCCTGCAGTGGCTGCAACAGATAGTCACCCTCGGACCGGCGAATGGCGGCTGACTGCCGAGACAAATCCCCGACGATTGCAACATCGACTTTCGCCCGAGGGGCGGCCTGGCCGACGATAACCTCGTCAGACTCTACCAATAAAAAGCCCCCGACACCGTCGATCCACAAAATGCGATGTGGCTGCGTGTTGGTATCCTCCAGCAGGTCACGCTGCAAGGATTCGGGGGTAATCGCTTGAGTGCTGCGAGTCAGCGCGGTTCGCTCTGGTTTCATAAACGCTCCCATCGGGCCTACTGCCTTCAGGATTGGGTTGAAATCGAATTGCATTGGCCGTGTACCCCAAGATGGTTGGGCGAGACGCGTGCGATGAAGCAAGCCAACTACCGGGATTTGCAGTGTCAGCGCACAAGTCAGAGCTTTGAGCAACTATTCGTCGGGGCAGACGTCAATCTTGCCAGTTGAGTTACATTTCGGCACAAAAAGCTTAAGTCCCCATCCTGTCATGCCCGAAGCATCTTTGGCAAGTGTGAGCGGCCAGGTTCCATTGTAAAGACTGCTCAGGCTGTGCGACACATTTCCCCGCAGGTTATGAATCGAACAACTTCGGCAGTAGCTGCTAAGCCGAAAGCCGGTCATGCTCCTGCTGTAATCACGTCCACAAGCCTGCCCTGCGAGTTTGCTTGGTAGGTGGCTATCGTTCACTGCCCCGCCCTTGGGAGGGTGGATGGTCAGTTTCAGAGATCGGGCTTTCAGATATTGGGCTTTCGGGGATCGGCGGAACTTCCGCATCACCAGCGGGCTACTGCCTCGCCTGCCATCTAGGTTCCCAAAAAGACAAAGCACCCCGTGCCGACAC
>DNPC01000884.1 GCA_003501565.1 Planctomycetaceae bacterium
TGAAGTCCGTTCCGTCTCCGCCACTTTCATCAACGGCAGGTCCCAGTGGAAGTACTTCAAAGTCCTGCATCAATAGCGTAACGTCTTCGTTAATGCCTTCAGCGGTTCCAAGGATAGCCCCATCGTCAATTGAAACGTAGTAATCTGTGGCCGACGTGAGATCGATGGTTGGGAACAGATGAACTGTGTTGTCCAGAATGGTGACTTGCGGCGAATTTACATCTAGACTGATACCAGTCTTACCGTCGCTGCTTCTCAAGATATGAATGAACCCGTTGCCCTTCTTGATCGGTTGGTCGAAGGTCGCGCTAAAAGTCGAGTCGAGTGCGACGCCCGTTGAGTCATCCGCAGGAATGAATTCGGTAATCACTGGGAAGTCATCGTCAAGGACTTCGATCGTTACTGGTTCGTCGAAAAATGCCGCAGGCGGAGTGGCGGTGATTGTCACGAACTGCGAACCATCTGCGATATCATCGTCAATGAGAGTAATGACGAATTCTGCGGATGCTTGGCCATCGGGAATCGTCACCTGCGCGGGCACTGTAACCTCACTAGTGTCGCTGCTCGCCAAGTCGATGACGATTGCACCAGAGGTGTCCAAGTTCCGCGTGACAGTTCCCGTCAGAGTGCCGCCAGATTCGGGTGCAGAATCGGCTGAGGCTGAAACTGTGATAGTGCCGGCTTCGCCTGTTGTGAAGTTCCAACCGGCTGGATCTTGAATTCCGGTATACGGCAGGCCTTGTGTGTCTCCAGTGACCAAGACGTTATCGATGGCCCAGTAAGAGTTCGCACCATCTGCGTCGCCGAGATCAAAGCGGAACCGCATCGTGCCGCTTGTCGGGTTGTTGACATTAATCGTGCGACGTTCGTTTAGAGCAGAAGCAAAAATGCTCTCCAGTGTTGCCCAAGAAGCGCCGTCGTCGAAAGTGACGTCTAGATTCCCGAACTGAAACGTGCTGTTTTGGCTGTATGAGCTGTCATATGCCAGTATCACTGAATTGGCTTCTACTCCCGATAGATCGATTGCAGGCGTAATCATTGTTGCCGCGAATCTACCTTGGTCTCCAGCCGTGTCAGCCCAGGCCCCACGGTCAGCAATTGCCGCATTGCCGCTCGAGCTATCAAATCGATCGCGACCATCCTCTGAGTCATACCAGAATTGCGTATCAGCGAAGCTCCACCCCGCCCACTCCGGTCGTCCAGCGTCACCGGCAAGATTTTCGGACGTTGAAAAACCGAGAGGTGGTATATCGGTCCAGTCGGTTCCGTCACCGACGGTTTCGGTTGTTGCAGGACCTAACTGAATAACATCGAAGTTCTCGACCAGCAGGGTGGCGTCTGGAAAGACTGTGGTTACATCATCGAGAATTGCCCCATCATCGATAAAGATGTAATAATCTGTTAATCCGGCCAGTCGACCTTGCGATGGGACTTCAAGTGTGTTTCCACCAGTGATGGTCACCGATGCATCGTTTACATCAACGGTGTATTCTGCTACGCCACTGGCTGCATCGACAATGTAAACTCGACCGTGCCCCTTCTTAATATTCGTATCGAAGGTTGCAGAAAAAGGTGTCAAATAATCGACGCCGGTTGAATTGTCTACAGGATTTGTTGATACCAAGAACGGCAACTCATCGTCGAGGATGGTAATGTTGGCTTCACCACTCGTATACGTCGCATTTGAGGCGGTGATTGTTACGAGTTGATTGCGATCAAGCTCGGTGTCATCAACAGCAGTCACGATGAAGGTTGCTGAGGCCTGCCCTGCGGGAATGGTGACTTCTGCAGGTACTGTCGCTTCTGTCAGATCACTGCTGACAAGTGTGACGGTTAAGGGGTCGGTTGTATCGAGGTTGCGAGACACTGTGCCAATCGCAGTGCCACCGTTTTCGCTGACTGCTAGAGCGTCAAAACCAACTGATAGAATTGGCTCTTCGGGTGTGCTGAATTGCCAAAATTCCGGATCGCTCAAGCCCTTAAACGTCTCACCAGCGATTTCGCCCGAGACTCGCAGGTTATCGATGGCCCACCACCAATCGTTCCCGCCGATCATTTGCCAGCGGAATTTCGCCGTGCCGGTGGACGGGTTGTCCACGTCAAGGGTCAGCGTCTCATTGATGTTCTCCCCATCGGTCATCTGCGTCGAATCGTAGGTGAGAATGTTAATCCAGTTGGTTCCATCGTCGAACGTGACATCCAGGGTACCAATCTGTTGGTCCTCAGGACGATAGCTTGAATCGAACACTAACTGAAGCGAATTCGCTGTCACCCCATCCAGCAAAATCGGCTTGGATTCCATGATGCTGTTGAAGTTGCCATGCGTATCGCTGCCGTCAAAGTTGTCGTCCCATTCGTCTGGGTCGGCTATCGCCACCGTACCCTGGCCGAGCGTAAATTGGTCACGGCTTTGATTGTCTGCCTCAATCCACGAATTCTTGTCAGCGAAGCTCCAGCCCTGCCATTCCGGCCGTCCAGGACCAGCCATGTTGCTGTTGTCGATTGCAAAGCCGAGTGGAGGGTCCAAAGTAAAGTCAGTTCCGTCTCCCCCTAGTTCTTCAATGAACGGTTGCAATGGGAGCAATTCAAAATCCTGAACCAGCAACGTGGAATTAGCGAAGAGCGCGGTGTTGGTATCCTTGAAAGCGCCATCGTCGATCAACACGTAGTAGTTCGTTTCCCACTGGAGGTCGACCGGCAGGTCGATTTCTGCAAAGTTGCCGTTGATCTGAACATTCGGGGAAGTGACATCTACAGCTACACCCAGCGTACCAGTGCCTTCTTCGACAATGTGAATGTTACCCTGCCCCTTAAGCGGAGCTTCGTTGAACTGGATCACCAAGTCAGTGTCGATTTGAGCGTCGGTTGTTCCGTCCGGAGGGGTGACCGACAGAATGTTGAGCGCTAGCAACTGGCGGCTTTCCAGTTGCTCGACTAACGAGCGCCGCAGCGATTGTCTGCGTTGTCGTTTTGTCCGATTGTGCTTGCCGAGAAATCGATCCAGCGTTTTAGAAAATAGTCTAGCGTTGGAAAAACTCATGACGGCTCCGGCGAATTGCAATTCAGGAATGAAGATTCAAGGTTATTGACTCAGGTGCTCTGCGGTGATCGTGAGAAAAGCGATTGGCGCGTTTGGAGCAACTAGGATGAAGAGGATAACCTTGATCCCAAAAGAGCAAATTGCTGGAGACTTAAGAACGGATTAACAAAGGTTTAAGTATCTGCAAAGAGCGACGATCCAGACGCTTAGTGTCGCAAACCCGTGCGGGCATTGAACGCAAGGACGATCCGATCTTGTTCGCCTTGATAGGGCAGCCCGCTATGCAATAAGTATGAAGGAAAAATTAACAGCATCCCTTCACGGACTGGCGCATCAATTGCTGCCTTGAGGTACTTGTTTCCGTAGTCGCGATAGGCACCGCCTTGCGTAAAGGGGCAATAGAAGCGACTCCCACCATTAGGAGCCGCCCTGCCCTGGCCTCGCCCCGCGTCCCCGGTTTGCAAGTAGTAGATTCCGCACCAGGAGCATCCGTCGTGGACATGCGCATCGTGGAATCCGCCTCCATTGGTAATGTGATACCAGCTATCGACAAACTGGATATCCAGTTTCTCAGGTGCATGCTCCTGGTTGTTCGCGACACTCACGGCGGTCGCCAAGCTGCGGCGTATGAAGTCCACCAGGTTTTGAAGATTCTCCTGTTGCATGTCGAACAGATCAAAGCTGCTCTCGTACAGGCCGTGATTCGACTTCATCGTCGGTGCTACCCCACTATCGATCCGCGATTCTTGTGCGTCACGCAGGTTTAGCAGAAACTTCACGATTGCTTGGGCTTCGTGCGGGTGGTGTTCCCACTGACGAGTGAATATCATCGTCGCCCAGAGTTGGGTACCGCTGAGTCCAAATTCGGTTTTCATGGTCACGATGGTGTGTCCCGCATTACAGTGCGTTGTTATGGTCTATTCGCCAGGAGAGCTTCGATTCGACTATGGCTGAATCCAACAAGACGCAAGTTGAGCAGAGTATCTCGCTGGCCTTCCCGACACTTATCGGACAATTCAAGTTCCAGAACAGCGATTCTGTCAATGCAGGGTTGTTAAAACAGGTCCTGGCGAAGGAATCCAGCGATGCTTCGCAGCAGTATGCCAATGCTGGCGGGTGGCATTCGAAAGGGGATTTACTTGAGTGGCCTGGCTCGGAAGTAGCTCAACTTCGCAGTTGGATTGGCGAGTCGTTGAATGCGATTGTGGGGGCAACCGGACAACTGCCTGAAGTCCGGGGGCGACCAGCGCCCAAGGGGAGGTTTCGTCTAACCGGATGGGCGAATGTAAGTCGAATTGGAAATTACCATCGCATGCACCTACATCCGCAGAGTGCCTGGTCGGGCGTCTACTATTTGACGGAGAGTAGATCTGAAATTCCACTAGATGGAGTTCTCGAACTCTATGACCCGCGGCATTTCGCCGAAATGGTCGATGCCCCTGGAGCGCCGTACGGCCAACGAGTTCATATTCGACCGCAAGCAGGTTTGATGGTCCTGTTCCCAAGTTGGCTGTATCATTTTGTGCACCCGTGTAAAACGGAAGCAACACGTGTGTCAGTTGCTTTCAATGCCGCCTGGATACCCGAACACTAAATCTAGTGTTCGCTTCTTGTGCCTGCGGGCTCACGTTCGCTTACTAAGCTGCCCATCTAACTCGGTTCGGTCAAATTGACTGTCAGCAGGCAATCGAATTCTTTCGCGAAATCAACCGATACTCGTGCGTGAACAGCGCCTTGTTTATCGTAGAACCTCTGCGAGCCATGGGTTGTGAACACGCCTTCGTGCCAAATATTCGGATGAATGTACAACCCTGCGGAACCGTCGAACCAGAACGCCACAAAGTCTCCTGGTTTGACATCATCCCCTGGCAAAGCGAGGGGGACCACAAACGGTTTTGCCTCTAGAGGGAAGAACAGCTGCCCGCCGTCGGGATGGTAATTACAGTGCCAGAGCAATACCTCCTGCGGGCAAACTTCGTTTTCTTCGCTGGCATTCTCTGGGTTCGTGGCGTACCCGAGGATGTAGCTACCATCAACGGCTTCGTTGCGACCAAACAAGACTTCGCCGCGCCACTCGCTTAGAAATGTTCCTTGGACCGTGCCACCTTCGTCGCCAGAATCTTCATCCACAGGGCGCCATCCCTGGGCGGGCCAGCGGACGATTTCTAGGTGGTAATCTTCAGGATTTGAGTGCACTAAGTGGCCGTATCCTTCCAGCGATGCCTCCGTGGCTCGTATCACCGGGATGGACTGACGCGTAAGATTCGGAGCGATCTGTGGATTCAAGTAGTCTGACACGCAATTTCCTATGGTGTTGCGGTATGTTCTTTTTCACTAGCAGTCATTGTTGAAGCCGAATGGTACTAGCGACGGTTTCTTAGTCATGTCGACAATCTATTCGAGCAACTCGTTTAACCGTCAGCCGTAGGCGTACGCAAGTCAATGGCCCAAGCACTTGTTGTAAATGGTGTCTTCGCTGAGATGACAATTCGTAGATCAGCCGCTATGCAGCGTACGGTCCCGTATGGGGTTGTGGAACCGCGAACCTTCGCACTGCGGCTGATGGGCAATCTAGGTCAAACAGAATAAGGCCGATTCACCATACTCACTCTCGTCAACAGTGCACATCTGAGAGTGTAACGTTCTCTTTAGAAGGCAAGTAGGCCGCCTTCATCATCATCATCGTCACCTAGTCCTGAGAAGAAGCCATCAGCGCCATCGGAACTCGGCCGCGAGCCACTATCGCCACCACCCCAGGCCCCACCACTACCAGCTGCACCCCAACTACCAGACCCACCTGAGGGAGCACTGCTGGCTCCGCCCGAGAACGCTGCACCGGGATCGCCAAGCGTGCCAATATTGTTCAGGAAGTTCTCGCTGAACACAGCCAGATCCGCACTATTAACACGACCATCTGCATTCCAGTCCGCAAACGGGTTGTAGTCATCGGCTCCGGCCTGCGCTAGGAAAGCGGCAGAAAACGCTTGGAGGTCCAGGCTGTTAACTCGTCCGTCACGGTTGCCATCGCCCGGTACCACGTCGAATCGTAGATCAAGAATGCCGCCCGCGTTTCCTTCGGCATCTCCGTCGAGTGGATTGCCTGCTATATCGGTAATCTGATCTGACACGCCTAGGCGGTACTTGCCGAACGCTAATGGTGAGCTCAATGTAATCGTTGCCAGAAATGACTCGGAGTCATAGCTGACCGTTGCATCAATTATGCCGGTGCTGTTTCGCAATTCAAAGTTGGCATCCACGACGTTGGAGACCGGTTCAGAGAATTGGACGAAGATCCGATCAACATCGTTCCAAGGCAACGGCTCACTGCCCGCACCAATTTGATAGCCATTCCCGTTGTTGCCAACGCCATCAACGGAATCGACGAAAGCGGCCCCCCAATTCGACGAGCCAACCATGATGGCTTCAGCTTGGGGCGGAATCGAGTCAGTGGATTCGGTGTAGTACACTTCCAAACGTGGGCGATCGACTAGTTCCGGGGTCTCGGAACTTTGGAAACCCCAGCCATCGGTCCCCGATTCCCACGGAGAAATCGCCCAGCCCTTATTATCGCTGTCACCATTGACCCAGCTTTGAAGGTCATCTGTGACATCCCAGGTGTGGCGTCCGCCTTGGACGTTGGGGCTGCGTGACTCAGAACCGGCCGCAGTATTGAAAGTCGCAAGGGCTTCGACTCCATCGGCTGCGATGCCATCGACTAGCGTATTATAGGTGTCTGTGTCGGCCCAATCTCGCAATATTGGGAAGAATCGTCCGCCATCACCTTGGGAGTTACTCGTGATGCTTGAGGTTGTTAAGCGTGCTGATACGATCTGCGCTCCGGCCGGAATCTGTCCCGCCGCACTTCCGATGATGTCCTCAAACCGTATCAGCGCCTGCACACCGCTGTCATTCGCAGTTTGATAGTCAACGAACAGCGTCTCCGCTGCGGAGTTGTCGGTATCAGCTCCGCCGCCAGGCCCTACCTGGGTATCGACGGTTCCTTCATAGCCATCGACACCGTCTTGATAGCTGACGGCATTGACGGATCCGGCAGGAACCCAATCAATCTCCAGTCTCGGACGAGCGATTGGCGTTTCGTCTTCGGAAGAACTAAAGAACCAACCATCGGTTCGGAACTCCCAGCCTTTGAACACCCAACCGAAGTTGGTCTCGCCGCTGAGCCATGCACGCACGTCCGGCAAGACGCTAAGGCTAAATACGCCTGTTCCAGTGCTACCGGCCCCGCTTTCGGTACCGATCATCGAATCGAATTCGCTGCGCGCTTGCGTTCCGTCAGTTCTTATACCCCACTGGTCATAGGACGCGGCTGCATCGGTGGTCAGGCCAAGTGAATTCCAGGTCGCAGTTTCATCCCAGTCCGTCAACATTCGGAAGAAGCGGGCACCATCACCAGGAGCATTTGAGGTATTCGGATTCGTTTCCAAGATCAGGTTGGCCGATGTGATGATGGCATCCGTTGGGATCTGACCGGCATTAGTACCGAAGATGTCACCAAACTTCAGCAGTACCTGTGCCTCTGCGCCGCCATCGTTATAATCGATCAGGTGATCTGTCTCCGGTGCAACTCCATCAGGTGAATTTTGGCGCAGATTCACATCTTCAGTCCCCGTGTACTCGCCAAACCCATAGTCGACGCCTTGCTGTAAGTTGTACGTTCGCAACAACCCAACACTCAGATTCTTCGTACTCGCGGCAGAGGAGCGACCGTTCTCGTCAACCAAACCAAACTCAACAGTCCGGCTTCCCGCGGGCGTGTTCGCACCGCTATTTGAGTATGTTACCGCCTGCAAGACTTGTTCGATGGTGTCGAGTGTTGCAGCACTGTTGAGAGTCAGAACCAGAGCGGTTCCGTCGGTTCCGCCAGATAGCGTGGCTACTACGGTTCCCTCAAAAGAAACATCGCTACCACTAACGCCAACCTGCCCCGCACCAGTGCCCTCGTTGCGAACCGACAGCTGATCGCTGGTGATCCCTCCAGAAGCGAATGAGATGGTCACGACGGCGCCATCCAGGAACGGTGTTGGCGAATCGGTCAGCGACAAGAATGGATCAATACCTGTCCCTTGATCACCGATTCCATAACGTGTTGTGCCGGGTGAGTTGACGACGGCCACGGCTTGACCAACACCTTCGATGTTAATGGTGGCAGTGGCTGAACTCGTGCCGCCAAATCCATCGCTAACGGTATAGGTGAACGTGTCGACAACGGTGTCTCCGTCATACAACGCATCGTTGATTGTGCCGGGATCGTAGTTCACCGTTCCATCGGCATTGATGCTTAATGTCGCGCCCAGAGTGCTGGTGGCTGCACCAGTAGATGTGACCATCAGAGGACTCGGCACCGGGCGGTACACAGGCTGCGAAGCAGCATCAAATGGTACGAACACGAAGCTGAATGGTTGGTTTTGAGTGCCCAGATTCGGCATGTCGTGCGAGCGGATTAAGAAGTTGTTCGAGGCGCCAGCTTCATACGTCAAAAAGTTATCTTCGATCCCGCCGGTGTTGTCGTTTGACAAAACAAGAAGCCCCGTCGAGGGCGACTGTCCGGCTATTTCCAACGACCACTCACCGGTCGCGGTTCGTTCGACTGTAAAATTGCCGACTGCCAAATTGACTGCATTGGGAGAACTGGAGCTTGCATCAATTGAACCGGCAACGAGATTTTCGGCCGTTCTCGGAACGAACACGAAGGAGAAACCGCCATCCTCCCCATCGCCAAAGTTCTGTGAGTTGTCGCGGACGGCAATCAGATATCTGTTCGTCCCAGGGAGTGGTTGCACCGAAACCGTGTTGTCCGCATTTTCGTTTCCGATTGCAAGCAGGAAACCATCTTGGTCCGCGTTACTTATGCTAGGTATAGAGACTTCGTAACGGCCAACACCTGTCTTAACAACATCCCCTGCAGCTATGCCACTAGCTGCACCAAGAGTACCCGAAGCGTCTACGTGACCGCCAATCCAGTTATCGGCGAAGCGGAAATAGCTGACGGCAACTTGGCTATTGGCGGCGGCGTCGTTATCAAACTCTGAAATCGCAAGCGACGTCCCACCGCCATTGTCAAACGCTTGGACCAAGTTCGTGTCTGTAGCTGCTGCATTCTCGCGGATCGTCGCGATTACAACTCCGTCACTTGGCGCGATGCCCGAGCCACCAGCGAGAAGCTCAACTTGCCCAGTCGCGGTCGCTCCGAGCGATATTTGGTTGGAAGCCGAACCAGACTGCGCGACAGACCAAACTCCACTCGAATCGACAGCCAGATTTGCAGAGGCTATTCCTGTCGGGGTTCCGAAAATTGTCGAAAAATCGGGGTCGGTGTCGTTGCCCGTCAGAGTCAACGTCGCACCTTTGGCGGAATCTTCGTTGAGATTGATGATGTCGTCGTTTGCTGTCGGAGCCTGGTTTTCACCAGTAACCGTTATTGTAACAGTAGCCGTTGATGTTCCCGCCGGAGTCCGACCGTCAGAAATCGTGTAGGTAAACGTGTCTTCTACTTGCTCACCTACCCCCAGACCTGTGATCGCGGCGTCGCTTGAGGCGGCAGGGTTGTAGTTGATCGAGCCGTCCGCATTGAGCGAAACAGCAGCGCCCAAGGCACTTGTGGCATCTGTGCTTGTAACTGCAATTTCAAGTCCATCTTGACGTTGTAGTGGTTGATCGAAAGGCAGGAACATGAAGTAGAAGTCTTCCGTTTCGGCCGCGTAAGTTTCCGAAGCAAATGCTTCAACGCGGAAGGCATTCCCATCAGGCGTGGCCATGACAGCTTTGGCGGCAGGTGGAGTGACGTTGCTGACCGGATCGATTCCCGCTTCGGCCCCGGCTGAAATAGCAATCAGTGCTCCCTGAGCTGGTGTGTAATTCGGAATCGTTAGCAAAATGGAAGCCTCGCTGCCAAAGCCGTCGACCGCTGCGGTGACACCGCCGTAATTCCTGCCAGCTACAAATGAGCCACCACCTTCTTCGTTGGTCGCATACTGACCTCCGATTAAGTTTGGTGTATTTCCAGGTACATAGACAAAACTCCAGGCATCATTCTCGCCATTCCACTCGCCGCCAGAACCTACCGAAGAATCACTGTCTCGCAAGCCAACCAGCCAGCCGCCGCCAACTTGTGGGGTAACGGACATGATATTGTCATCATTACTGTTGCCCATTGCGAACAACATTCCGTCATCAAAGAATGAATCGGTTACACCGGGAATGTTGACTTCCCACAGTCCATTTGCGAGCTGGGTGATGTCCGAATTGACTACACCGACACCGCTAATGAGTGTTCCGTCAGACGCAACCTGACCCCCGATCCAGCCTTCTTCGAATGGGAAGAATCCAGCTGACAGCGGAGAGTTGCGTTCGCCGCCACCAATTCCAGTATCCGTCGCGAATCCATAAGAACCAAATGCTCCGTAGGTGTTTACCGTTTGGTAAGGGCTGGTGTTATCTCGTACCGTACCGACAAGAACTCCATCGCTTGGGAATAGATCGAGGCCGTTCCGACCAATAGCCACGTCACCGCGGTTCTGTGGACTTTGAATCGTTAACTCATTCGGTACCGAACTGGAAGCAACAATCGACCAGGCGGTATTTCCATTCCCCGTTGCATCAGTGTTGCCGAAGATCTCAGCAGCAGCTACCGCGAAGCCCTGGGTGTCTGGATGGAAGTCGTTGCCAATCGCTGCGATGTCGATGGCTGTCAATCTGTCGGTCTGCACGCTATCGTCGACCGCTTCCGGGGAATCATCGGTAGGCAGTACACCTACGGAAAACGTGAGCGATGCACTTGCACCGGCGGAATCCGTCGCTGAAACAGTAACGTAAGTTGAACCAAACTGGTTTTCGGCAGGGCCGATTGAGAGAACGCTACCGTTGAAAGTGCCCTCAACCAGCCCTCCGAATCCTGGATCAAAGTCGTAGGTCAAAGTATCGCCGGTATCGATATCGCTAAATAGCGCTGAAAGATCGAAGTCACGAGCGGCTTCATCTTCATCGAACCGCTGGTCATCAATTGTGCCCGCGACCACTGGCGGATCGTTGACACCGCGCAGCTCGACGGTGACCGTGCCGGTAGCAGTGTCAGTTCCGTCGGTCGCGTCGTAGGTGAAGGTGTCCGTCGTGACTTGTCCGGCACCCAGGGCTGGTAACCCGCCTGGATTGTCGTAGGAGATGGTACCAGTGGCTGCATCGAAAGTGATCGCATTGCCGAGCGTGCTCGTGGCGTCGACGCGACTGACGCTTAGTCCATGGCCGGGATTAAGCAAGTTCTCAAACGGCACGAAGAAGAAAACAAAGTCGTCGTTCGACGGGTTGAGGGTGTTGCCTTCGAGTTGGCGGATCAGGAATTCATCGCCATCGGCTTCGTACGATAGATAAACGTTACCCGGATCGGTAAGGCTGGTATCGTTGGTTTCAAGAATTAGCATTCCCGAGCGAGGTGTTTGTCCTTCGATTGCGACTCGCCAAAGACCGTCTTCTTCGCGTTGGATTGCAAACTCGCCAGCTCTGAACAAGTCATCGCCAGGTGTCGGGGGCTTTGCAGAGACCTCGCCGCCGATCAGTCCAACCGAGTTCTTTGGGATGTAAACGACACTAAAGTCACCGTTCTCGCCACCCGCGAAGGTAGCACTGTTGTCGCGGCGTGCGATCTTCCACTGATTGCCACCCATCGGGATTGCGTGCGTGTAGTTGTCACTGTTACCGCCAGCAATCGAGAACAACCAACCATCACTGTTCGAGTCAGTTACACCGTCGACGGTAACCGTGTAGCGTCCTGTTGAGTCTTGGACGGCAGTGATATTGCTGCCACCATCGTGGACTAGCATGCCGTCACCGTCAAAAATCGCAGCTCGCCAGCCAGCGGCGTAGCCGAAGTGGGCACCACCAAAATTGGCGACGCTTTCCCCATCGTTCGTTGGGGCAGCTACTGTGGAGATCCATGCATTGTTGGGACCATTGGCTCCATTGCGCGCGTTGAAGTTCAGCAAGGACAGGTTGTTCGAACTAGCACCGGACTCGGGCACCGTGTTTTCGCGAAGACTAGCCAGAACCACCCCAAATGTGTTGTTGAATTCAACGTCGTCGGTGTCAGCGATCGTTCCGTCAACATCAACCCACAGGTCGACATCACCAAAGTTTGCTTGGCCTGGTTCTTTAACAATCGCGCCGGGCAGGATCGACCTTTGCGGCGTCGTGCCATCATCGCGCAATGGATAGTCCCACTCTGCAACGTTTGACGGTTTGTTCAGCGACGCTGGGTCGTAGTCGAGATTGAACGCTGGCACAGTTTGAACTTCGGTGCCATCGGTGTCGTTGGCGAGCACATGAATCTCAGCGTCAAAATCATCCGTCAGGATGATTGTGTCATTCATAACGTTGGCAGCCAACAAAACCCGCGGTGTCAAGCACTCCAGTTGCAGTTGCTTGCGTAGTACCTTGCGTTGCGTTTTTCTGTGATTCTTGCGGGATTTTGAGCCGTTTTTGGGGAGTCGTTTCATCTCAGGAAGAACCTCAACGTTGGAACGATGGCGAATCAAGAATTCAAGTTAGTAACGTCTCGAGGAGTTTAGCGATTGAAGCAAACACAGCAATGAAAAGAAGTGTTAAGAATTGTCGTTCCGCCGTTAGTTGGTATCAGCGCAATCAACATATGTCTCTCGTAAATCGAGAAGCTCCAAGTACTTGAGACTGATCTCATCGCGATGCCGTCAGGTGCAACTTCACGGATTTCTCACCGTTCCTTAACGCTGGTGTTGACGATCTGTAAGGTGCACCGGAGCTTCATTGTTGCTTAATGTTAACTTCAAGAAAACCTAACGCCCTCGATGCTTGTCAGGGATCCAAGACCGGCAATACTCGTTACAAACTTCCCTTGATCAAACTGCAGCTGCGTTTCGGGTGCATTCGTATGCTCTGACGCGGTGAGGTGGTTTGGCGTCGCAGTCGGTCCGCAAACTCAACGATGAGGCTGGTATGTTTCTCCGCTGTCGGAGGCGAGTCGGTTTTACACTAGTGGAATTGCTGGTGGTGATTGCAATCATCGGCGTATTGGTTGGGCTGCTCTTGCCAGCGGTCCAGTCAGCTCGTGAGGCGGCCAGGAGGATGCAATGCTCAAACAATCTCAAGCAAATAGGTCTAGGGGTGTTGAACTTTGAGTCCGCCTACCAGCTGATACCGCCTGGCCCATACGACGGTGATCCGTCTCTGCCGGGGATGAATTATCGCGACCCTCCGGGGACCTACGGCAGCACTACTTGCTGTCGTGCCGCCCATCCGAATGGCTGGAGCCAGTTCTTTAAGATTCTGCCTTTCATCGAGCAAACGAACGTATACAACCTGGCCGATTTTCGAGTGCCGCCGATCCATGCTGGACGGCCTGCTGATTATGACGGCGAAAATTCGGTCGCACGCGCGCTGATCGGCATCTATTACTGTCCGTCGCGTCGGAGGGTTCAGGGGTATGGGACTGCCAAGTTCGGGCGATGCGACTACGCTGGCTGTGGCGGCTTCTTCCAAGGTGAGATCATGGAGCACGGTTCGCTAAGTGGATGGACTCCAGCGCTTCCAGATCCTCAGATTCCAGCAGCACCACTTGGTATGTCGCCACGGCGAGATGAACGAGCCCAGGAAAACCGGGGGTCTACTAGCGGCCGACGAGGCTATTTCGCCTGGGGTGGCGACAGCAGCGGGAAACGCAGGCTCGCCGATGTGACGGATGGTACGTCCAACTCAATCATGGTTTCCGAGAAGGGACTGCCCTACAAGGCACAGGGGCGAGACGGTGGCGATAACGAACGTTGGAACAACGCGGGTTGGGATGAAGATGTAATTCGCTGGCATTTTCCGCCCCTGTCAGATGAAGACGAAGTCAGAAGTCGCCCGTTTCGAAACATGGATACCGAATCTGGCACCGTTTGGAGGCGCTATTTCGGTTCAAGCCATCCGGGCGGACTCAACTCAGTTCACGGAGATGGCTCGGTTCGCTTCACGAGTTTCAACGTCGATTCGCTCGTCTGGATGCATATGTGCGTTATCGATGACGGTGAAGTTTTTGAGATTCCCGAATAGTGAAACTCGATACCGTCCTCACAGTTCAAGTCACTCAAAACAGGGATGAACAAACATGACCCTAAGACACGCTTTTGGCCTATTGCCGCTCACGATCGTCTTGGCTTGCTCGCTGGTTGGCTGCGGAGGCACTGCCGAAACCGTTATCCAAAGCGAAGAACTTACCGAGGAGCAGCAAGCTCAAGTGCAAGCCGAAGATGATTTGGTCCAAGACGAAGAAAGTGGCGAGTAGTGGCGGTCAATTCGTGCGGAATCCGGACCGCTCTGGGGTCAGCTGTACTTGGCGGCCTTCTTGTCGCTTGCAGCTCTTGTGGGCCTCGCGAGAACGTCTTTCTCGATGCCGAAGCGAATCCTGACCGAGATCTGCCACTAGTCACACATCCTGTATTTGAGCATTGGAACAGATTTCCAAAAGGAAGTTTATCCCGAAGCGTCCGTTCGAGTACTGCCGCGTCCGAGCAAGTCACAACCGTTCGCCGTCTTATTGCGAAGCAGCCCGGCGGCGTAGTCATCGAGCACGTAGTGACATCCAGTGGTGCTGACAAGCCGACAAGCGAGACTTCGCAAACCTTCGACATTCCGTCCACATTTCCACTTCCGGATGGAATGAAGCTCTCTCAGTTCGAATTGCCTGCCCTTACCGCAGAAGAAGTTGGGACGGAAACACTAACAATCGCGGGCATCGACTTTGCGACGACTATCTACCGCTGGGAAGAGTCAACAGAAGCTGGCCAGATGGAAATCCGTTACTGGAAGAGTGTTGATGTTCCAGGGCAAATGGTAAAGCAAGTTTCGAAATCGCCCGCTGGCTATGAGATGACAGAAGTAGTCACTGAGGTCGTCGTACCAGCAGACTAGGAGTTGCTCCTGCACGAGTAGGCGCATTCACGTATTCAATTCTCCCTACGCCGAGTACAGGTTAACCATGACAACCCATCTGCGACGGACAGCATTCACCTTGGTCGAACTCTTGGTGGTAATAGCCATTATTGGTGTGCTGGTCGGTCTTCTTCTGCCCGCCGTTCAAATGGCTCGTGCGGCCGCGCGTCGCACGCAGTGTATGAATAATTTGAAGCAAATTGGACTGGCTGCCATGAACTTCGAAAGCGCCAACCAGACATATCCTTCTGGTCCGATGGACGGTGACCCGGAGGCGATCAACACGGGTGGGACGCGCAACCCGTCTGGCTCACGCTACAGTCCCGGCGGTACCTGCTGCCGTGCCGCGACGCGCCGCGGTTGGGGGCATTTCTACCACATACTGCCGTTCATGGAGCAATCCAATGTCTACAACATGGGAGAGGATGCCCCACCATACTGGCCGTATGTCCCCAACAATGCAGGTGAAGACGACGTAGCCCGCGTCGCGGTGGGCACTTATTTCTGCCCCTCACGTCGCTCCCCTGAGTTCTATGGTTCAGGAAGATTTTCTCGGAATGACTATGCGGGTTGCGCCGGTTTCTTCCAGGGGGCGCTCTACGCACGAACTGACATGATTCCACCAGCCCCGCTAGGTAAGGGCCCCGAGGTAAGCATTCGCTCGGTAACTAACGGCGGAAATGTGCTTGGACGTCGAGGCGCGATCGTTTGGCCTGCTCGTGGTGATAAACGTATTCTCGCCGATTTCAAAGACGGACTGTCTAACTCGATCGCTTTTTCTGAGAAGAGTTTACCGGCCTCGCGACACGGTAGCGACGGTGGAGACAACGAGCGTTGGAACAATGCCGGCTGGGATGTAGACATCACCAGGTTTCATTTTCCTCCGATCCCCGACAGTGAAGCCCCGCCGTTTCGTCCGGGCACAGCCTCGGCAACTACTTGGCGGCGCATGTTCGGAAGCTCACATGCTTCTGGTCTGAACGCGGCACGCGGCGACGGTTCAGTTTCGTTCTACTCCTACAACATTGATGCCGAGGTTTGGATGTACCTGTGCATCATCGACGACGGCGAAACAGTGGATTCGGTTGAGTAAATGGAAGTGAAGTCGGTAGGCCAACACCGAACACCTCGATCAACGTCAAGATTGTGTTATCGAAACATGAAGAACATGCTCGCAGTATTAAGAGATCTACTCATTGCACCGTATCTCGGACAATTGTGAAGCCTCTACGCTCGTTCTTCACCGATTCTTTGCGATAGGAATCTCGGCACTACTTCATCGCGTTTGTATACTCAGATCCAAGTCGTTGTATTAAGAGACCTTAACACTCTACCCCCCTTTGTGCTTCCTGGAGACGACACAATGATCAGGCTTACAGCCTACCTTGGCCTTGCCGCAGCATTTGTTTGCGGACTTTCATCAGACGTTAACGCTGCCTTAATGTATCGAACGAACGCGAATACAACCGCGCTAGCAGACGGCACAAACCCAGTCGTCTTCGATGTAGATCTCATTGTCAACTGGGATGGGGCCGGTGTATCCGCGCTGTCCGGAATTGACTTCGATGTGACGATGGATAGCCCGATTACGCTCCCCGACGATGTCTTTACGTCCGATCCAGTCAAGAATCCGTTTAGTTACTCACTTGCGCGAACCAATGCGAATTCGCTTGGTTTTGCGAACTTCGCAGGCGTTGTTGCTCCGTTTCAGAATGGTGACAATCGACTTACCACAATGACGTTTGAAGCCCCGGCTGATGTCGCGTTCGGTACCTACGGATTTACGCTTAACCTGACCAACGTTACTGGCGATGGTTTTGCTGACGTGATCGGTGAGTTCGGTGGCAACACGTCGTTCTCTGGCACTCTAACGGTTGCTGCTGTGCCGGAACCCAATTCAGCGGCACTGTTGGCGACCTGCGCGTGCGGGCTTTCTTTCCTTCGAAGACGTCGCCGATAACGCAACTTTGCTTGACAGCAGTGACGATACCGCCTGGGGTTTGACCGCAGGCGGTTCTGTTTTTCCAGCTGGTGCACCAACGAATCCGAGCAAGGCTTAGGCTCGGCGTCGGTATTGAGTCGGTGTCATCCCAAGCTCGCGCTTGAATGAGCGTATCATGGCTGCTGGGTGGCTAAACCCGGTGTGATAAGCGATTTGTTCCACAGACAAATCGGTTGCCCCCAATAACTGTTGGACTTTCTTTAGCCGTACACGCCGCAGTTGTTCGGCCGGACTCCGCTTCAGAGTCCGTTTGAAGCGGTACTCAAGCGTGCGGCGCGATACGCCAAGGTTCGTAGCAACGTGTCCGATGTTGATCGGCTCGGCGTACGCTTGTTCGATGATCTGCATAGCAGATCGCACAACTTCGTCTTGCGCAAACTGGGTGTTAGTCGAGAGTTGCTCGTATACTGCCAATGGTGGTACGTGGATCGTGGGCAAGTTCGCCGCCTCTCCCAGCATCAAGCGATGAAGCTGTTGGCCCGCACGATAGCCAACTTCATGCGGAAGCTGATCAATGTACGATATGGGAAGCGGCGACAGCGAAGAGAGTAAGTTGTCGTGTTCGATCGCTAATATCGCTACATCGTCTGGAACCACCAAGCCTTCGTCGTTCGCCGCTTCGATTGCTACTCGACCAATGTAGGTATTCCAAACTACCAGGGCTGTTGGAGGCGGAAGCGTCGAGAGCCAAGCAGAGACTTTCGCTTTCTCGGCGGCAAAGTCATCTGTGTCGTATGGCGGGTAGCTGCTCAGCGGAATTGCACTCTCAAGCTCTTTTGCGCGAGCGAAGAGCACTTCGCGCAAATGGCTTGAGTAAGCAAGTGATGAAGGCGGTCCAATGTATCCGATCGAGCGATAATCCTTGCCACAATAGAAATCGGCGGCCAACCGAGCGCAACCCAATTCGTCAGAACACACTCGTGCGATATCAGTGTGTTCCCAGCCGAGCCATGAAACATTTACGCAAGGCACAGCTCGTTTGATCAATGATTCGTACAGCGCTGGGCTGGTTAGTCGACAAACGACTCCGTCAATCTCCAGGTCAGGCGGCAATTCTAGCGACTCATGGAATCCACGCGGTTGACTGAAGAATTCCCAGCCACCTTGTTCGCGCGCATAGCTTCCGACTCCAAACAGAACTTCTCTACTCCAATGGCTAGCGGTTTGCACCAGTAATGCAACTCGAGGCCGACGGTGTGTACGTATAGGAGGCATATGTGAAGAACGGATGATCGCGGTGTGTCAAAAGTGACAATCGGTTTTCGCCTGTGATCATTGAGTGGCGTTTCTAAAACCGTACACTCGCCCCTATAGACATTCAAAGGCTAACGGTGTTTGGATTCCGTGAATCTAACGCGTTCAGATTGTGTGAATTTGTACGATTGGTTAACTCGCTGTTGGAGGTGGGCCAATGATGCAGGGACGAAATCGACTATCGAATGAACCCGAGCACGCATCGACACTGCCGTTTCGGGCTGGAGTAGAGCGTGTGTCTGGCCAGGTTGCTTGCTTCGTTCGCGATCCGAATCTAAGGGATCGCCTCGGAAACGCAGCCGAAGAGGCTGGTTGCAAGATGACGGTGATTCATCAGATTGATGCGTGCCTGCCGATGTTGGGCAGGACGTCAACAGATGTGTTCGTCATGGAGTATATTCCGCCTGATTTGAGGCCGCTCAGTACGACTGCCGCAATTCGGTGCAACGCAGCGCTTGACCGAGTCAGTCTGTGGTTGCTGGTGCCACCGGAGTCTCGGACGGAAATGTTGGAGCTTGAATGCCTGGCATCAGGGGCTGATGTAGTTCTGCAGACAACGATTCCTGTTGAGCTGATGTCGGCTAGACTTGGGGCAACGGTCAACGCAAGAAGTCGCGTGGGCACCGAAGCGTCTGCATGGTCGATTGGGGAACTCAAGATAGACCACCGTCAGCGAAGAGCTTGGGCATGTGAGCGTGAGCTGGCCCTTACTCCGACAGAATACCAGGTCCTTCATTCACTCATGCAGAACCCTGGAGAAATTTGTGATCGCAGCGTGTTGATCGGTCAGGAGGCCGGCAATGACCCTTTGGTTTCACCACGGACGGTCGATGTTCACGTATACGCTCTCCGTCAAAAGCTCGGGTTTTTGGGCCCTATGATTCGAACTGTCAAAGGCGAAGGATATATGATCCAAGAAAAGTCAGCTTAGACTCGCTACGATTTGCTAGTTCCGATGGGTATTGGAAACTTGATCATCGAATACCAAGCGGTGCAATTGAAGTAACGCTTTGAAGATGAGCTTCGGACAAGCCCACGGAGGGCGTGGTTGGAAA
>DNPC01000331.1 GCA_003501565.1 Planctomycetaceae bacterium
ACGTTATCTTCTTTAATCGTAAGTTGAGCCCAATGGTGCTCGATGGAACGGAGCCCGCCAGTACGTTCGTATACGCGACGCCAGAGAACTTGGCGAAGACGCGCCGCTGGATTGAGACGGTCGATATTGGCATCGGCGCTCCGCCCAACAATGCCCTTGAGTTTGCGATAGAACTCGAGCCGGACGCAGTTTACCTGCTCACCGACGGCGTCACCAAAGTTGACGTGGCGGCACACCTGCAGGAAATCAACCGAACCGAATCCCTGTTTGGTGAACCTCGCGTGCTAACGCCGATTCATCCAATTGCCTATTACTCGCTCGAAGGCCAGCAGCTGCTGCGGCGCATCGCAGCTGAAAATAATGGCAAATTCATCTACGTTCCCGATCCACGCAGGTGACGCGGATCTGATGATTTGCAACCGGGTGTGCGGATCGTTGAGCGCCTGGCGGTTACGATGTCTTTCAACCAGTGAGCCTGGCGGTTGGCAGTGGAGAGCCCGGACTGCCAGGTCGTGGTTTTATTCCGAATTCAGGCGAGCGATTGGCGCTGCTTTCGCACCCGGCGTGGCAAAATAGTTGAGAATTCGCCCTTATTCCGTATAGTGGACGTAGGCCGTGAGGAGTCGGCGGGTGTGACTGCGGCCTTAATGCAATCCGCATCGCCACAAATAGTGTTCCTTTCTTGGAAATAAGGCCGTCCCTAGCCGGGCGAGAGCAGCGTGGTCTTCGCAACTCAGCAGATGCCAGTTTCCGCTCCTCCCAGCGGCCAGGAAGTGTCGCGGCAAACAGGCGCGTCAGATCCTTCCCAAACGCCTGCTCCCATTGCAATCGATGCAGCGGAATCTCCGGCCTCGCGCGGAACCGGGCTAGCCTTCATCGCTAGCTTGGTATTTCACGTTTCGTTGCTGCTGGTCTTGGCATGTTGGGCGTTTACAGCCGGTCGTCGGAGCGAAGGGATCATTTTTACTGCCGTCGAGGGGGACAGCGCGGAAACGTCGTTTGAAATAAGCGAGGCGGTCGAGTCCGAACCCGAGTTTGACCAGATCGCCCCAGAAATCCCAGAGCTAGATGTGTCCGTAGACGTTGACTTGGACCATTTGCTAGAGCCGGTCGAGCCAGTAGAGCCGACGCCCGCTGCACTGACCAGTGTGGAAGTGGGCAGTGCGGCCGAGACCTTGAAGCCCAACCGTCGCCGAGGTGCAAGCTTTTTCGGGACCTATGCGTCGGGCAATCGCTTTGTTTACATCATCGATAGCTCGCGCAGTATGGCTGGCGACCGATGGACGTATGCCTGCAATAAACTGGTTGACAGCATTCGGGGGCTCAGCGCGGACCAGGAGTTCTTCGTCATGTGCTTTGATAGGCAGACATCGTTTCTTTTTGGAGCCAAGCGAGACGAATTGGATTACGTCCAGGCGACCAAGGGCGTTTCGGAGCGGGTCCGCCGATGGCTGAGGAGCAAGAGTGGAACCTTGGGCTCGAGTACGATGCCGGCCGAAGCCTTGCTGCTCTCGATGGACATGAATGCGGACGCGGTGTTTTTGTTGTCCGACGGCGAGCTGAAGGACAACTCGTTAATGATGATGCGGCAGTTTCGCCGGAAATCGCGGGATAAGCTCCCTCCCATCCACGCGATTCATCTTTTCAGCCCCCAGGGTAGGGCAACGCTCGAACTGATCGCCAATGACAGCGGAGGGAATTTCACGCATATTGGCGAGCCAAGAAGATGGTGAAACGGCCGATTTGCCGGGAAGACTAGTGTAATGTAGCTCGACGGCATCTCTGCCTGAGCCGCGTCAGTGCCACATTGGGCAGATCACATCGCTCAGTTGATGTCGACAGTGAAATATTCGACCGACGTTTCGGCAGTGCCTAGACTCACTTGATACAGCCTGCCGGCAGCAGCGTGATCGCTCCAAAACGGCAGAATCGCTGGAAGTTTGCCATTGAGCAATCCGTTTTTCACCGATAAGATCTAAGATTCTCGATTTGCCGGGCTCTTTCTGCGCCCCGCTCATGAACCTAGGAATGATTTTTGGCCGAAAAGGCTTGCGAAACGATGAAGGCAGACATTCACCCAGACTACCAAGAGACCACTGTTAGCTGTGGTTGCGGCAATACATTCACGACTCGCAGCGTTCGTCCTGAGCTAAAGGTCGATATTTGCAATGCTTGCCATCCCTTCTACACCGGCAAGCTGAAGTTCGTTGACACGGCTGGACGGATCGAGAAATTCCAGACGAAGTTCGCCGCTGGCAGCTACGCGAGCCTGCAGAAGCCAAAGAAAAAGAAGAAATAGCTGCGTTCCGCGTGGTGAGTGACCAGCCCGCAATCTTAGATTGCCGCTACTCTCACTAAAGGTCGCCTGGATCTGCATCCACGCGGGAAGCTCAAACATTCCCTTCTGAGTCAGCAATTGAGCTGCAGCTTGGATCGGAAATTGAAAAAGCGGAATCGCTTGAGCCCGATCGCAACTGGATGGATGCGACCGGGCTTTTTTATTACAACAGGTTGACGCACTTTTCTTACCTACGCTGCACCAAATGAATATTCGCGAAGATCTGCAGTCGAAGCTCGACCGCTTCGAAGAGCTAGAAGGCCTGATGAGTGATCCCGACGTTATGAGTGACTCGGGCAAGATGGCCGCGTTTGCTCGTGAACACGGATCGTTGGCCAAAGTCGCCAACAAATTTCGCACTTACAACAAAATGAGTGAGGATATTGATGGCTTGGTAGAAATGGCTGCCAGCGACGATCCCGAAGAAAAGCAGATGGCTGAGGAAGAACTAGAGTCGCTCCGCGGAGACCGGGAAAAGCTCTGGGATGAACTACTTGAAATGACCATCGGCGGTGAGGACGCGAACCGGACTCGCTGTGTCATGGAAATTCGAGCGGGCACCGGCGGTGATGAAGCCGCATTGTTCGCTCGCGATTTGTACGAAATGTACAAACGCAATGCGGAAGCCAAAGGCTGGAAGACAGAAATCATGGACATGAGCGCCACCGAGCGCGGTGGCTTCAAGGAGATTGTGGTCGGGTTGGAAGGCGAAGGCGTCTTTCGAGAATTGCAATTCGAAAGCGGCGGACATCGCGTTCAGCGAGTTCCAGAAACGGAAACGCAAGGCCGCGTCCATACATCGGCAGCAACGGTCGCCGTTATGGCAGAGCCAGAAGATGTCGAAATCGAACTGGCCAAAGACGAATACCGAGTCGACAAATTTGGCGCAAGTGGCCCCGGTGGACAACACGTTAACAAAACCGAATCCGCAATTCGTCTAACGCATTTTGAAACCGGTATCGTTGTCCAGTGTCAGGATGAAAAGAGCCAAATCAAAAACTTGGCCAAAGCCCTCCGGGTCTTGAAGAGTCGCCTGTACGATCATCGCCAGCAACTGGAAGCCCAAAAACGCGCGGATGCTCGGAAGAGCTTGATCGGGTCGGGCGACCGCAGCCAGCGCATTCGAACCTATAACTTCCCTCAGAACCGGATAACGGATCACCGCATCAATTTTACGCTGTATAAACTTGATCACGTGATGGCCGGCGATCTGTCACCAGTCACCGATGCATTGCTCGAGTATGAGCGAGACCAACTGCGCGGTGACACGGAGTCCAGCTAGTGAGTACGACCGAAACATGGACGGTTGGCAAGTTGCTCACTTGGACGACTGATTTCCTGAAACAGCACGGGTCGGATTCGCCTCGCCTGGATGCGGAAGTCCTGCTTGCGCACGCCCGTGATTGTCAGCGCATCGAGTTGTACACTGCATTTGAGGAAGAGCCTGACGATAACATCAAAGCTGAGTTCCGCGAACTGGTCAAACGCCGGTCCGCGGGTACGCCGGTAGCCTATTTGGTAAAGCACAAAGAGTTCTACTCGCTGGACTTCGAAGTCACCGAAGACACACTAATTCCTCGGCCTGAGACCGAACACTTGGTGCTCAGGGCGCTGGACATTGCCGCTGACGTCTACAAGCAAGTTGAGCGACCACTACGCGTTGCTGATATCGGTACCGGCAGCGGTTGTATCGCGATTGCGTTCGCAAAACAGTTTGCTGCGGCGGAATTGGTCGCCGTGGACGCTTCGGAAGCTGCTCTGGAGGTTGCTCACCGCAACGCGATCGTTCACGAAGTAGACTCACGCGTGGATTTCTTGAAGTCTGACCTGCTTGAGAGTTTGCCGGACGCTACGTTTGATTTGATTTTGAGCAATCCACCCTATGTCAGTCAGGCCGAGTACGCACAACTCCCAGCGACGGTACGTGAATTCGAACCCACTGCGGCTTTGGTCGGTGGGCCAGAAGGCTACGAGTTGATTGCGAGACTGATCGGTCAAGCACAGCCGAGACTCGCAGCTCACGGGAAACTACTAATCGAGATGTCGCCGATGCTTATCGAGCGTCAAAGCGAATTTGTACCCGAACAATGGACCGCGGAAGTTGTCAAAGACCTTGCCGGAAAACCGCGAATCCTCGTGCTTTCTGTCGCATCGTGACAACACCGCTAGCCGCGATGTGAGCGACTGTAGAACGACAGCCCGTTAGCCGCGACGCGTAAGCGGCCCGGTAAAAGATTACCTTTTCCTGCATTTACCTACCAACACAAACGTCCTCAGAGAATCACCGCCATGGAAATGGAAAAACTAGTTTCACTATGTAAGCGTCGCGGCTTCCTATTTCAATCGAGTGAAATTTACGGCGGACTGAATGGGTTTTGGGACTACGGACCGCTGGGTGTTGAGCTAAAGCGAAATGTAAAGGAAGCCTGGTGGCGTGATATGGTTAGTGGGCATGATGACATGTCGACGCTCCCCGGTGCGCCATCCAGTTACGAGATGGCCGGCTTGGATTGCACGATCATTATGCATCCGCAGGTCTGGAAGTGCTCCGGGCACTTTGATTTGTTCGTGGACAAAATGGTCGATTGCCGAGAATCCAAGAAACGCTACCGCTGGGATCATGTGGTCGGTGCTTGGGTCAAGGGAGCCAAGAAGCATCATGGCGATGGTCCGGCACCTGAGCCGGAGCGGGTGTTCGTTACTGCGATGGCTAGTGATGATCCTACGCCCGACATTCAGGCGCAGGCACTCAAGTACTTTGGGCTCCGCAACAAAGATGCCGCGAAGATCGAGATCGAACCCAAAGTTGCCGTGCTGTCAGAAATGGATAGCTTTGATGAAGTTGTTGGCCCAGATGCCAAGACGAAAGGCACGCTGACCGAGCCGCGCGACTTCAACTTGATGTTCCCCACGACGATTGGCGCACTTGGCGGTGAAGACGACCGAGCCTTTCTGCGACCAGAAACCGCGCAAGGCATCTTTGTGAACTTTCGAAATGTAGTCGACAGCACGAGGGTCAAGATCCCGTTTGGCGTCGCTCAGGTCGGTAAGAGCTTCCGCAATGAGATCACCCCACGGAACTTTACATTTCGCTCGCGTGAATTTGAGCAGATGGAAATCGAGTTCTTCTGCCATCCTGATTCTTCGGCCCAGTGGTACAAGTATTGGCGTGATCGTCGGTTAGCGTGGTACAAGGAGCTTGGTCTCTCTGACGAGCGACTCATTCTGCGTGAACACGACGAAGATGAGCTGAGCCATTACTCAACCGGTACGGCTGACGTTGAATACGCGTTTCCATTTCTGCCCGAGGGCGAGTACGGCGAGCTGGAGGGCATTGCACACCGTGGTGATTTCGATCTGCGAAGTCACATGGAAGGCAAACTGGATGAAAAATCCAATCCGCTGGAGGTGCAGCTGAACGAACACGGACGGCCCAAGTACCGTGGAAGCGGGAAAGACCTTACGTACCGCGACGAAGTTACTAACGAACGCTTTACGCCGCACGTCATCGAACCATCGGCGGGCGCCGACCGAGCCACGCTTGCGTTTTTGT
>DNPC01000153.1 GCA_003501565.1 Planctomycetaceae bacterium
ATTGATCACACCGGTGCTATTTGTAGTGAAGCTTCGGAAGACGCTGGCTGCGACGCTCGCCGCCGTGTCGGTCCTGTTGTTTTTCACCACACCATGGGGGCTGTATCTAGCCACAGAGTCCAAGCCGACGGCGGAACAGCAGGAATCCATCGAAGTTTTGTCTTGGAATGTTCTGAGCATTAACAGCAAGTATCAAGAAGCAAACGCAATCATCGAAAGTGAGGACGCCGACGTTGTTGTGTTGATCGAAGTGCGTGAGGGGTTCTTGGAGTCGTTGCCAGCCGTTGCAAAATATCCCAATCGACTTGTGTATCCTAGCTGGAGAGGCGGCGGAATTGCGGTGATGACGAAGGATGCCAACGATACACTTGAATACGTCGATTTCGGCTACCCAACACAGCCCGCCATCGCTTTAAGCCTACGTCGTGGCGGATCGAGCCTTCGTTTGCTTGGAATGCACACTTTTTCACCCATGCCCGTCTCACGGACGCCACACCGTGACAAGCAGCTTGATGAAATGGTCCGCTGGGCAGCAGGACAAGAGGGTCCAACCTGTGTGGTTGGTGATCTGAATATTACACCTTGGGCGCCCGCGTTTGGGCGCATTCTGGAAAGTGGGCTTTGCGATAGTCGGCTCGGCACCGGGAACTGTCCTTCATGGCCAGCACAGCTGGGAGCTTTGGGGATTCCTATCGATCATGCGTTGTTCAAAGGGGATTGCACGATCACGAACCGGAGAGTCCTTCCGGCTGGCCCCGGCTCAGATCATTTGCCGATTGCGATGACTATTTGTTTCTGAGATTGATGGTCACCAAATCGTTAAGGTTACGCAAGAGTGCAGGTGTCCAGAACGGTGCCCATATACCGGAACTGACCAACAATGAGCGACAAATTATCCATCGGCGGCGCCGTGGGGGTGACTGCCCTCAATCTGGTTTCATTGGCGTTCATCGATCATTCGCCAAGTTTCGCTCGTGAGCTCTTTCTAGGCTACTTTTTTGGATCGCTCTTTGGGCAAGCAGCACTTGCAGCAACTTGGATGGGCTTGGCACCGAGCGGGCTCCTGCAACGAGTCGGCATCGCGCTCGGTTGGATCGCATCGCTCCCGGTCGTGGCCGCAATCAACGTTGTCGTTAACGGTGGGCCAGGCGGGAGCGCTGTCGCCCTCCTAACGCTGTGTTTTGTTTCCGTGTGGGCAGTCTTGAGCCTGCTGCTAATAGCGTTCAAGTTCGTAACCGGAGTGTCGCTGGCAAGTTTCGGGAATCGTGAAAAGCCCACAGCAAGTCGTCAGTTGAAGATGCGAGATTTATTTGTGCTGATGACAATTGCGGCGTTGTTAGTTGGTGGTGCGAAATTGCTTATACAACGTTTGGGTCTCATGACCAGTGAAGCTTCGATCTTTGCTTTTTTGGCAGCAGCTACGGTACTTTTTCTAACGCCGCTGATACTCTCGGTGCTACTCGAGCGTTACTATTTGTTCGCAGTATTCCTTTCCTTGGCGATGATCGTCACGCTTACATTCTGGGAATCATCGCTGCTGGCTGCCTTCGACAGCGGCCCCGGTCCGAAGCTCTGGGATTTTGTGTCAATCAACACATTCAATACGGGGCTGGTCCTGGTCGTTCTCTCGTTGGTTCGCGCTGCGGGATACTACATTCCTGTGGGACGGTCTCAAACCGCACCGGCCGAAATCGATGCCACCGATTAACAACTATTCCAAGGACTGTAGTTGGGCTCATTCGCGTTTGTTGATGGAACTCGCCGGGCTGCCTGTTGAAACAGGGCATTGATTGCGGACAGCGACGCGACGGCGCAAGTGGCCGAAGGGATTGGGGTATGGTAAGCTGTACACCTGTGTGAAACTAGTTTGACCCCGCTTGGAAGAGTACCAAAATGAGTCGTCGTGTTTTCGATCGTCGCAAGTTCGTTGCCGCTTCGTCGGTCGCTGTTGCAGGGTGGCATACCTCGTCTTGCGCGTCTGGTCGTCCAAGCTCGCTTGCAAAGCTTAATATTGCTTGCATCGGAACTGCGAATCGAGCTGCAGCTGATATCGAAGGCGTAAAGGAAGAGAATGTCGTTGCGCTCTGCGATGTCGACAGGAAGTACCTCGAAACGAAAGCCAAGACGTTTCCCGACGCACGTCTGTATGCTGACTACCGCGAGATGATAGGTGCAGAAGGTGACAAGATTGATGCGGTGGTTATCGGGACGACGGATCACCATCATGCACCTGCGACGATGCACGCAATCGCGGCGGGTAAACACGTTTACTGTGAAAAACCTCTAACGCACACTGTTGAAGAAGCCCGGATTGTCGCTGAAGCGGCAGCCAAGGCAGGGGTTGCGACACAGTTGGGGACACAGATCCACGCCGGCAGCAACTATCGCCGAGTCGTTGAGATCATCCAGTCGGGGGCGATCGGTGACGTGACCGACGTTCATGTGTGGGTCGGGAAAGCTTGGGGCGGTGGTGAACTTCCGGCGAAGGGAGATCCAGTTCCTGAACACTTGAACTGGGATCTTTGGTTAGGACCTGCGAAAGAACGCCCGTTTGCGTTGGGGCGTTACCACCCCGCCCAGTGGCGTAAGTGGTGGGAGTTCGGCCAAGGAACTTTGGGCGACATGGGATGCCACTACATGGATTTACCGTTTTGGGCGCTACGTCTGAGGCATCCTACGCGAATTGAGGCGGAAGGTCCCGAAGTCCACGCGGAGACTGCTCCTCTGGGATTGATCGTGAAGTATGAATTCCCGAAAACCGAGGTAGCACCAGCGATCAAGATGACCTGGTACGACGGGAATCTAGCGCCACGCAAGATACTCGACCAACGCGTTCCCGGAAGTGGCGTGATGTTCGTAGGGACGGAAGGGATGATGTTCGCTGACTATGGTTCCTACCGCCTGTTCCCCGCTGAGAAATTTGCAGACTTTACGCCGCCGAAGAAGTCTATTCCGGAATCGATCGGGCATCATCGCGAGTGGATTCAAGCGTGCAAGGAAGGAACTCCCACGACTTGCAACTTTGACTACTCCGGTGCATTGACTGAGACTGTGCTACTTGGCAACATCGCCTACCGCAGCGGGCGAGCAGTACAATGGGATGCAGCCAAGCTCGAGACAAACGATTCGGAAAGTCAAGCGTTTGTTAGCAAGACCTATCGTGACGGCTGGGAATTGCCCAAGGTTTAACCCGCACTGTGCATGTAGGCCGGTAATAAGGTCGAAACCAATCCTGCCCC
>DNPC01000646.1 GCA_003501565.1 Planctomycetaceae bacterium
GGTCCGACGTAGCTGTCCTTGCGGGTTTGAAGTTGACCACGTGATGTAGTACCGAGCGCGTGTTTCCCCAGTGCAACTGTTTGCTCATTGGGATCTGCGTGCGGGATGCTGCTACGCCCAAATACCAGCGAGCCGGTCCATCCTGGGGGTTCGATAGCCCACCACCAATGTTCCATGGGTAAGGAGATAGACGGAGCTACCGGAAAGTTAGATAAATCAATGGCGGTTTCGACTCTACGCGTTCCGAAGGAGCATCACTTCCGATAAACTTTTGGTGAACTTGAATCTGTTCCCTACTCCCTCGGAACATCTTGATGCAACTATTTCGCCGACGTTCATTGGCTTTCGTTTTTGGCCTGTGGCTCTCTTCGCCGTTCTGCCAATTTGGACCCTCGGGTCTGCAGCCGCCAAGTATTTCAATCGGTCGGGCTGGTGAACCACCTACGCTTTCACCGCAGGCTGCATTGAGCCAACGCGACGGTACTTCCGACAGTAAGCAAGCCGGAGAAAAGGAGGGTCGTGGCCCCCTGAAAGTCGGCGACAAGGCAGTTGATTTCCGATTGGAAGGTATCGACGGTACGGTCCAGCTGTCCAAGGTTCTCGACAAAAAGAAGAACGTGATTCTGGTATTCAGTCGTGCCTACTGGTGACCATACTGCAAAAAGCAACTGGTCGAGTTGCAAGAGCATGCGGAAGATTTCAAGAAGCTAAACGCTGAACTCATTTTTGTTTTTCGGGAAGAGCGGAGTGGGGTTCGAGCGCTGAAAAAGCTGCGCGATGAATTCGAAACGAAGTTCACACTCGCGCTGGATTTGAACAAGGCGAAAACGCCTCGTTACAGCCCCAAACCGAAGACCTTCACGAATTTTGTCATCGATTCAACTGGCAAGATACGTCTAACGATTCCGGGAAGCGTCACCACTCGCGCTAAAGCAAAAGCGTTTATCGCGAAGCTCAAGGAAATCGAGGGTGAACGCAAGAAGGGCTCTCAGAAAGACGCGTCCTCTTAGAACCGGCAACGAAGAGAGCGACGCGAAAAAAGAGAAAACACTGAGAGAGGAACGACACCGCGAAAGAGTAGGCCTAGTCGAGCTCTTGGGATGACGCCGTTGGGTGATGTTTCGTTCTTGCCTGGCAACACTGCTAATGCGATGCTTGCTCCCTCAGCGCGGCGGCGCACGGAAAACTTTTCAGGTCGCGTGGCACTGACTGGCCGACGAATGAGGCAACCGGGTGTACAGCGAAATTCTGCAAACTCCGATTGGTGACCTCTCTATATTCGCCCTGGACGAAGCAGTAGAACGCATCGTCTTCGACACGCCAATCGACTCACCAGTTCCCAACGACCTCACGCGTGACTGCAGCCAACAATTGAGCGAGTATTTCGCCAGGCAGCGACGGGAATTTGATCTGCCGCTCCGATTTGGCGGAACCGAGTTCCAAACGATCGCCTGGAAAGCACTACTGGACATTCCCTACGGAAAAACCTCTACCTACAGCAGGCAGGCGAGTGCTATTGGCCGACCTAAAGCCATCCGCGCCGTTGGGGCGGCCAACGGGAAGAATGTCTTGAACATCGTGGTCCCTTGCCACCGCGTCATCGGAGCTAGCGGATCGTTGACAGGTTACGGGGGTGGGTTGGAACGCAAACGTTGGTTACTGGACCATGAAACGCAAAGTCTGTTTGCGTAATTGATAGACAATCCAAGAAGTTGGCTTTTCTTTTCGCACGCCGCGCCCGATAACTTGGCAGTTCTGGCCTGGACTAACGGATCCGTTGCCAGCTGCCCCTGCATCAAACGAGTATTCAGACCAGCTTTGCAACGTTCAGACTGGTTTTGCAACACCTGGTTCGCTCCGTGTGCTTTCGGCAAACGCAAGTATTCGGCAAACTCAGACATGCTGTGCGTATGATCCCCGGCGGTACTGTGTCGCAATCAACATAAACCTCTATTCGAAGAGTCCCAAAATTGAATGCGGTTTCGATTCGCAACGTAACAAAGACCTATGGTTCCCATCGAGCGGTAGACAATCTGTCGCTGGAGGTTCCAACTGGGTCACTTTATGGATTCATCGGTCCGAATGGTTCCGGTAAGACAACCACAATTCGGATGATCCTGCGCATCATTCAGCCCGATCAAGGCTCAATTCGAGTTTTCGATTCAGAGGGTGGTTCAGCTGCCAACGATCAGGTCGGCTACCTGCCCGAAGAGAGAGGCCTGTATAAGAAACTCTCCGTCCGTCGAATGCTAAAGTATTACGCCTCCCTCAAGGGGCTTAGTAGTCGAGAGTGTGAGCTTCAAACCAATCGTTGGCTAGAACACTTCGAAGCCTCTGAGTGGGCTAATAAAAAGATTGAATCCCTATCGAAGGGCATGTCGCAAAAAGTACAGTTTATTGCGTCAATCATCGCCGCACCTAAGCTCCTGATTCTTGACGAGCCATTTTCGGGTCTCGATCCCGTGAATGCGGAATCCATTCGTGCTGCAATTCTTCAATTGCGTGCCGAAGGAACGACCATCATCTTCTCGACTCACGACATGGCGGTGGCCGAAAAGATGTGCGATTACATTTTCATGATCTTCCGTGGCGACAAAGTCCTAGACGGGACGCTCGAGAGCATAAAGGCCGAATACGGAGCCGACACTGTTCGGCTACGATTCAATGGGCCCCGCGAATCCCTGTCAGTTCTTCCTGGGGTTCAACGAGTTACCGACATGGGAGAGTACCAAGAATTGCAGTTCAATGGCGATCCACAGGCAATCCTTAGTCGGCTGTGCGAACAAGGATCGATCAGCCTTTTTGAGATCGCGCAACCTTCACTGCACGACATATTCATTCGCATCGCAGGCGAGGATTCACAGGCTGCATTGGCCGAAGGAGCTGCATCATGAACAAAATACTAACCGTCGCTCGCACCGAGTACATGATCGCAGTCACCAGCAAGGCTTTTGTAGTCGGCGTCATCATGATGCCAGTCTTTATGTGTGGTGCCTTCGTTGTGCAGCTGCTCACGCGAGACCAAGTTGATTTGACGGCTCGAAAACTGGCGGTCGTCGACAGAACCGGTCAGATGTTCGAAAAACTGGATTCAGCTGCCCAGCAACGCAACGAGTACGGCATTTACAAGTCCGATGAAGATCCGGACGCGGAAGGAGATTCGGCAAATCGAAAACAGGTGGCCGCTAAGTTCGAACTAGAACGCGTCGACTCTTCTGCCGCAAACGCAGAACTTGAAGCAGAGCTTTCTGAGCGGGTCAAAGCCCAGGAATTGTTTGCGTTTGCAATCATTGACGAAGACATCCTGGCACCGGGCACACCGGGCAAGGTGCGTTACCACTCGCAAACCCCGACCTACCAGACACAGTATCGATGGCTTCAGCGAACAATCAACGAACTCGTTCGGCAGCATAGGCTCAAAGAGCTAGAGATTGCACCCGAATCTTTTGCTGCAATCGCAAGCGGCGTCGAAGTGGAAGAGCGCGGCTTGGTAGAAGCCAATAGCGATGGCACGGGTCAAGAGACGAAAAAACTCGACAAGATCGCCACACTGGCCGTACCGTTCGGTGGCATCATGTTGATGTTCGTGATGATCATGTCCGTCGCTCCCGCAATGCTAAACAATGTCCTCGAAGAGAAGATGCAGAAGATTTCTGAGTTTCTCGTTTCTTCTTTGACTCCATTTCAGCTTATGCTTGGGAAGCTGGTGGGAGCAGTCTGGGTGGCATTAACCCTGGCAACCATTTACATTGCTGCGGCCATCTTTCTGGCCAACTACTTCGACTTCAGCGACAACATCCCGATACATCTTTATTTCTGGTTCGTGTTCTATCTATTTATCGCCCTAACAATCTTTGGCGCTTTATTCAGCGCGATCGGCGCCGCATGTTCGGAGCTGAGAGATGCCCAGAGTTTGATGACACCGGTCATGCTGATGGTTGTCATGCCGATGATGTGCATCGCGCCGGTACTTGATTCTCCCAGTAGCACTTTCGCGAAACTGGTTTCGCTATTTCCACCCGCTACACCGATGCTGATGTTTGCTCGCATGGCCCTGCCGCCTGGACCGGCCGCATGGGAAATTGCTCTGGGAACCGTGCTTTCGATCGCCTTCGCGGGTTTTTGCGTGTACGCAGCCGGAAAGGTCTTTCGAATTGGGATATTGTCGCAAGGCCAGACGCCTACTTTCGGGAAACTCCTAAAATGGATTTTCACCAAGTAGCGATATCGACTGTCACCCAGCCGTGGAGGTTTTGAGCAAGTCGCGGTGGATTGCCATCCAACAACGACATCCACCGCCACTGCGGCTCTACGCCCCACAGTATGCCGCGAGCTTCGTAACACCCACGCCGGTCGCAACGTCCTTTAACGATAGGCTCGACAGAAACTTCACGCTTGTAAAACAGCGTCGCCTGCCGCTAAGCACGACGAGCCGTTACGGATTGGTAGAAGACCTGGCGCCATCTTTGATGGTTGTGCCCTTCAGTCCGCCAGCGCGGTCGATGCGATGGATGTGTGCTCGAAAACAGAACCATCCAACCACGACCCAGTGCTGCACCGAATCACGACGTGGGTAGCTCTTGACCTTGTAGCGACCAAACAATTTGAATTTTCTAGCTAGGCCGATCGGCCCGCGTCGGAGTAAAAATATCGGTGACATTTCTGGCAAATCCGTACCGCCTGAGGAACGTCTTACTTGCCTGGATCAAGCCTCACTTTCTCAAGAATCCTAGCGTCGTCAAGCGAATTTCTTGAGTGTAAATCTACCCATCCCAAGCCCGCTCTAACGTCCAGTTGACCGCCGCTGGATTCGCCCGGCTTTGCTAGAAATTGGATTGTGCGTTCCTGATGCCGTCCTGCATGGGAATTACAGAGCAACTTAGTGGACGACTTAGTGGGCCACCAACCGGCATCGAAATTCGCCGTACAATAGTTGCCCGCAACCGATCGCACAATCCTGACAACACTTCCGAAGGTCCATTGGCGGCTTTGTCTGCGATGCACGACCGTATCAAAAATCTTCGAATCGAGTACTGAGATGAACACGTTAAGAGCATTGCAGCGCGTTTTTTTGCCTGGATTGCCGTTCATGCTTTGCATGCTGGGCGTAATGGCTGCGGAGTTAGGATATGCCGCCCCCCCGGCCAACAATCGGTCTTCCCAGCCGAACATCTTGTTTGTGTATCTAGACGACTTCGGTTGGCGTGACTGTGGTTTTATGGGCACCGACTTTTACGAGACGCCGGCCCTGGACAGTTTGGCAGCCGCGGGGATTGTGTTTACCGACGCATACGCCGGTGCAGCGAACTGCGCTCCTTCCCGCGCATGCCTGCTATCTGGCCAGTATTCACCACGCCACGAGATCTACAACGTCGGGACCCAACTGCGCGGTAATCCGAAACACAGCCGGCTCAAGCACGTCGCGGGAACGGATACACTGCGACCGGAGATAGTTACGTGGGCAAAGAGAATCCAGGCGGCCGGGTATCGAACTGGTACGATTGGAAAATGGCATCTGAGCGATGACCCGCGCCCCTACGGATTCGATTTCAACTTCGCAGGAACACATTCTGGCAGCCCGCCCAAAGGATATTTCCCACCTCACCCCAATGCACCTGGGCTGAAGAACGCCCCAAAGGACGAATACTTGACGGACCGCCTCAGTCAAGAAGCGGTTGCATTCATCGAGCGCAATCGCGACCAGCCTTGGTTGCTTTATCTAACTCATTTCGCCGTCCATACGCCGCTGCAAGCTCCCAAGAACCTAGTTGCGAAATACAAAAACAAACCGCCCGGACAACTGCATTCCCACGCGGTAATGGCTGCTATGATCGAGAGAGTCGATCGTGGCATTGGCAGGATTCTTGCCAAATTAAAGGAACTGGACCTCGACCAAAACACCGTCATCATTTTCTCAAGTGACAACGGTGGTTACGGCCCAGCTACCAGTATGGCTCCTCTAAAGGGTTACAAAGGCACGTACTACGAAGGCGGAATTCGTGTGCCATTGATGATCCATTGGCCGGGTCGGATCGCAGGCGGCAAATGCGCCGTACCAGTCGCAAACGTCGATTTGTACCCCACGCTGTGCGAATTGGCGGGAATCGATCTTGCTTCGATCAGTGATGGCCCGGCACGCGACGGGTTATCGCTCTTACCGTTGTTGGGGCTTGG
>DNPC01000142.1 GCA_003501565.1 Planctomycetaceae bacterium
CGTAGTGTCGGAAACACGAGACTAAGTTCCCCCGCCGCAGGGCGACCATCGGCTGCCGCCACGCGCTCCAGGTACTCAGCAGCCAGATCATGCAGGAGTTCAACTGCCTCCTCGGCCAATTCCGAAAAACGGTGAATCGAATCATCCACGTTTGGGTAAACGTTGCGTAGCTCCGGAAGAACCTGGTGACGCAGATAATTCCGACGATACTTCGTATCCCAGTTGCTGGTGTCGGTTTGATGTGGCTGCGCAAGTTGATGAAGAAAATCCGTGATCTCAGCTCGCGAGCAGCCGAGTAGAGGACGAACCAGCACCAAATCTTCGTCGAGTGGGCGATAGCGCCGCGGAGTCGCCGCGCCTGCTAGGCCACTTCCGCGAAAGATGTTGTGCAAGGTCGTTTCGATTCGGTCGTCGCGGTGATGTGCTGTCGCTACGTAGCCACAGCCGTTGCGATAAGCCGATCGGACCAGAAAGTCGTAGCGCTGAGACCGTGCATCCGACTCATTTGAAGCAGGTAAAGAAGCACTTTCTACGTCAATCGGAATCTCCAGCCTGTCTGACAGGTCGGAAACAAACGAGGCATCCTCTGTCGACTGTTCGCCTCGGATCCGATGGTCAAAATGTGCTAAGTGCAACTGCTCAGAAGTGCCCCCCAGTTCGACCAACCCCCTCAAGAGCGCGACGCTGTCTGCGCCTCCGCTAACAGCAACGAGAGTGCGATGACGCCTCCAGGTTTCGAGAGGCCATTCGCGCCGGAGCTGCTCAAGTAGAGGATGTTCCATCATCGCAGTCGACTAACGCGTCGTTGAACTCGGGGAGGGTGTTCACTGCGCAGAGTGCGCGGCCATGTTTCGCTCTGCAATTTCTCGATAGTAATCGATGGTTTGCTGCAGGCCAGTTTCAAGGTCCGTGGCTGGTTCGTAGCCCAATAGATTTCTAGCGAGCGAGATATCGGCCAAACTCTCGCGCACATCACCTGCGCGAGCTGCTTCGAAGTTAGGCTCAACTGACTTGCCCAGCAATCGGCTTAACGTCTCCAACAGCTGAAGCAAGCTCGTCTGGCGTCCCTCAGCCATGTTGAAGACCTTTCCGGCAGCGGCTGGAGTATCCGCGGCCAAAAGGTTCCCCTGGACGACGTTCTTCACGAAAATGAAATCTCGCGATTGATGCCCGTCCCCGTAAATGGTTGGTGGCGTTCCGCTCAAAATTGCGGTAACGAACAACGGGATAACTGCTGAGTACGGGCTGGCTGGATCCTGACGAGGACCAAACACATTAAAGTACCGGAGCCCTACGGTCTCGAGCCCAAAACTGTTATTGAAAGCTTCGCAGTACAGTTCGCCCGCTAGCTTTGCAGCCGCGTAGGGACTGAGGACCTGTGGTAGATCACTTTCGCGTTTTGCGGCAAATGGACGGTCGCCATACGCGGAACTACTGGCCGCGTAGACCACGCGGCGAACCCCCGCCTTGGCCGCTTTATCTAATACGTTCACGGTCCCCGTTACGCAGGCACGATGAACATCCAGCGGTTTTTCCAGACTCAGCGGCACACTCGCCAAAGCCGCCTGGTGGAACACGAGTTCGATCCCGTCCATGGCAGATTCGACGGCGTCCGGATCAGCCACATCGCCTTCAACAAATTCAATATCGCCAGCTACCTGGGCCAAGTTGGACTTAAATCCGGTGCACAGGTTATCTAGTACGCGAACTTGGTCACCTCGTTCGACAAGTGCGGTCGAAATATGAGAGGCGATAAAGCCCGCTCCACCGGTTACTAGTACTTTAGCCATCTAGGCCCTCATTGCCTGCAAAGATCAAGGTTTGCCCGCACATCGGCGTGACTTTTGGCCCACCAAGGGGTTTTGAAGTATACAGCCAATATTGCGACGGGGCCCCGCACAAATTGCCCAAAATGGGTGTCCATTAGCTTCCGAGCGAATTTCTCGGGTGGATTTGTGCATTTTTGAGTTTTCCTACCCAATTTTGCTTGATCCAGACAGAAATATAGTGGAAAACAGACCCATTAGGGCGCCGCACGGAGCGCTCAAGCGCCCCTAATGACAACTGTAGGGGGAGAACATGTCAGCCGATTGGTACTTCTTGAAAGCAGGCTTTTTTAATCGCCGTAAACGGGTCGGCCCGATCTGTGAGCTCGAGCTACTCAAACGCATCGACAAAGGTGAGCTGGATCCGGACACGTTAATGTCCAGTACTAGCAAAACTCATGGACACTGGATTCCCATGAGAAAGGTGAAACCTGCAATGCAGCGTTGGAAAGACAAACACCCGGATGCTGCCTGATTGGTTTCGAGTGCCCTCGAAAACTCTGGCAAGCAAACCAAGATTGCCTATCTCTCTACAACGCTTTTGACCGTCGAAGGCAAAACCAACCCAAGGCTGAAAGTAAGGCCCAAGTCGTTGACGGCTCCGGTACTGCGGTAAACCTCTCAATCGTCACGTCGTAGCCAACAAAGTCTCCATTGCCATCGACTTGTTCACGGTAGAGAACGAATTCTAGATTGTCCCACGGCAATCGCCCTCCGGTCGCCGATGCAGCTTCCGGCGATTCCACGTAGCCGCTGCCATCGCTATCGATATTGGATCCATCGACTGCAAGCTCGGCGTAAAAGTAGTCATTGTCGCTGGGGTGGTTCGCCGTCGATGAATCAACCAAGCCAACAGTAGCGTTCAGATGATAAGTGCCCGGCGTTTCCATACCCTCGCGCACAGGATCCACAAAATCTGCAGTCGTGCCATTAAAGCTCTCGTACGAAAAAACGATGTCATTGGCTTGAA
>DNPC01000666.1 GCA_003501565.1 Planctomycetaceae bacterium
CGAGTAGGGCGCAGCCGTTCCTCGCTTGGTAGAGCACAAGCGAATCCCGCCAGTCATCAAAACCATCGATGCTGCCGTTCCAAGAATCCGTAAATGATTCCCAAGGCAGATTGAGGTAGACAAAGTGTCCCGCAGTTGTCGTGTCCTCTGCCAAGCCGGCAAAATGCTGAAGGAACTCGCGCAGTGTCGCACTGTCAGAATGAGATACTGCATCTAGTTGAGTATCTAGGATGGCACTATCTAGCGGGCCAGGCAGGTAAAACGTATTTCCGATGTATTCATCCTTGGCGTTTCGCCGGACGGCGTAAATGAGCCTCCGTCACCGAAGTCGACAACAGAGCGAACTTCGAAGTCAGAAAGAGTTTTGCGAAGTTCCTGGAGCGACGGATGGTTGATCGATGCCCATCTTTCGTGGAGACGACGCGTTGCATCTGCCGTTGATAGACCAATAAATCCGGAAATCCACGGGTGGAGCGTTTCTCTGACATCGGATGGAATATCTTCCGCTGGCAAAGCGTATGCTGTCGGTTGGGGTGGGAGCTTTTGAGTCATCGTCTGGGCCGGTGGACGCTCGCATGCACCAAGAAACAGCATTGCGACCAGGAGTAGTCTGATTCTACAAGGCATCGCATCTATTAGCCGGATAACGTCTAGAAATCCTCCCGGTCGCGACAAGAGATTTTCCGTTTTAAAAACGCCCGACTTCGCGACCCGGGCTCAGTGCTTTGCTATCTTGCGTCGTTCGTGTCGGCAGCCTGTGAATCCCGTAATTTGTCACGGACATCCATCAGTATTTTGCCAAGTTTATTTTGCCCTGTTCCATCGGCACCGCAGCCCCAGTAGTAGTCGCCACGAGCATTCTCGACCAGTTCTTCGTCGGCAGTGTTAAGAAGTCGCTGTCGAATATCACCATGCGTTTCAAATTTACGCATTACAGCTGTATGCATGATCGAGTCTTTTACGTTCTCCCAATCGTCACGTAACGGATATTTGGTTGATCGCCCCAGTCCTTTTGCGTCACCAGGAGTTCGAGCACGAAGAATCGCCGCTTCATGTTCGGTACCTGCGAACTTTTGAGCTTGGAAGTAGTGTTCGACCGTTCGCCAATAGTTGCCATCAAGTACAAAACCATGCGACGAGAAGTTGCAAAAGTCTCCGTATTCATCGGTCCGACTGTAGAAGTAAATCGTCATCTGTACGTTTGCGATGGCTTAGCAAGAAACTTCACGCGTCACCTTGTACGCACGAAAGACCCTCAACTTCAAAACCGCCCGGCTAGCGTACTCGCGTGCACAAGGTTGTCATAAGCCTTTCGACCGGAATTCGAACGCCGCGGTAATTGCCACCCAATGTGCCGCTCCCGTGTCGAGGCCGAGCAATAGCAGCATCAGAATACCAGCGATCACGCTTGAAGGCAGAGCTACAATTGCCACAAGCAGAAACAGTGAGTGAGCGACTGGAATGCCCGACACAAATTTATATTCGCCTTCGCCCCAACGCGAATGTATCCATGGGCGAATGAATGACAAGTGGAAATTGGTTAGTGCTGCCATTGCATAGATGGCAAGGCAGGTCCAACCGACCAAGGCATGGTCCATAGTTGGATCAGCATTGGACTGGTGAAGGGGTCGACCGATGATAGCGACGGGAAGAAATGCAGCGAGCGCGGAAACACCGAGTAGGCACCCCATATCCTGTAGCGTCCAATTCCTTCGCATTGTGCGGCATTCCACAAACAGTAGACACTGCTTTCAGTTGCCGTCCGCACGAGTACTCAGGTGCTTCCTCTCTATGCCTAGACTCGTCACCTAGCCAACGGGTTGAAAGTACTGGAGTGTGGGAATGGCTTCGCAAAGATCCTTGAATTCCTTCGAGTCTTGCCTGAGCGTTGATCTTAGCGACTTAAGATTGTGAAGAGAATGCAAAACGCGGAGTTCGCTATCTCTAATCTTTAGGCTAACGAGCCATAGCATCTCAAGCTGGCTAGCAGAAGCGATGGGATCAAGCGAGACGACCTTTATTTTTCGCCCCCTCGCGGCAGACAGGCCGAACTCTTTAAGTCCATTGATATTGCGCAGGAATTCAAGGTTAACCGGGGCAGCAACGTTCTCAATGAACAAATACGCTAGGTCATTCAGCGATACGAGCGGCGAGAGGTCAGTAATAGCTGGGGAACTACCGAGGAAGAGCGACTTTAACTTCGTCGCATCGCGAATTCCCGCTAGAGACTCCACCGAACTCCATTTGACGCTTAGCGCTTCCAACTTCGGCGCTTGGCAGGCCGAATCAAAGAGTTTCTGTGAAACCTTCGACGAGAACATGATCGTCGTCGCAGGGACGCTTGGCAAAACACTCACCCAATGTTCGACCAGACGCCTTTGCCTGGAAGCAGAAAGGCCGGTCTGTGTACACGCAATGTTGAGTACTCGTGAGCCATCGTAGTCGTCTACGTTACGAACGGCAGAAGGTATATCACCAGAGCGCTGCCTCTGCGGCCAATAACCATAACGCAATCTGTCAACTGTCGAGGACATAACGGCATAACATCGGCGATCACCACGTCGATGTTTGAGTTTCGAAGCTAGTGCGGAAAAGGACGGTATAATGCGAGCTTGCGAGCCACCGTCCGCGAAAAGCAATGCGGCTTCATGTTTATCGCATTGTTCTCCTTATCTGGGCTACCAAAAGCCTGTTTGTTGAAGAACGATAGCTGAATCACGATCAACGTAGTACGTCGCTCCCCCACCGTCCATTTCAGTGGGGCTATGGTAGATAATAGCACTGGTTGGGCACTCCCACCCAAGTTCCCCAAAAGTTGCCACAATTTCTTCCGGTCCGGCTATCTCTCCCTCGTCAATGTCGTCGCCACGTTGCGAGCCAGAGCGTTCGGCATATCGCTCCCAGAGATCGTCGAGGTACCCGTCGAATTCCTTCAATGGTATCTCGTATCGTGCGTAGTACCCATTTGGGAACTTCTGCATGCTAATATTCGCGGCGGCCTTCGGCATGTATCTACGAGAACGGAAATCAGGAATCTCATCATATGATGCGTAGCTAAAGTCACCAAACCGATATGCATCAATAACAAGCATGATTCCAGTGCAGGACGGAATAAATGCAACGAACGAGCAAGTTGCGTAAAACGCGAACCGAGAGAATCGTTTCCAATACTTCGGAGGCGCGTAGACCGACAGAACAATGACTGCCACAAAGAGGACAATGAATGTGATCTGAAAGGGAAGGACTAGAGGCCAGAACATGCTAACGCTTTGAAGAGGAGGATTTGTTCCCCACTTTGACTTGTTCCCACTTTCGTGCAGCATTATTCTCGAAGAGTCTTAATTGAATTCATCCAGGTTGTTCATCAAAAGAAACTCTTCGCCACTGTCTTTGTGCCGCAGGTGCACGATCAGCGGTGCTCGGTGATAGCCCGGCGCGAATTCCGCTTCATCAACTCGAACGCGCCTAACCAAGTCATACGACGCGTTCCAGGCGATGGTGAGTCGGTCTGAGCCCTTACCATCGCAAGTGACTCCACCACCGTCAGGGAAGAATGAGGCGAAGGTCTCGATGTCTTCTGGCGGTACTTCGGACAATGCGATGATTGACGCCTTGGGCATATCCTCGCGCAGCTGACGAAGAATCACCTCCGAATCGCTGCCGCCTGATTCGATGTTCCAGGCGAGGATGGTGGCACTCGTTGCGGGAGCAGGCGCTGGCGGGGGCGCAGGTATTGGGCGGGTTGGCGACTGGATCTCATAGCCGCAGCCAGCCAGGAGCGCAAGTAGCAGACAAACGGATCTATTCAAGAACGTTCTCATGATAAGGTTCGCTTTCCAAGGCGTTTCGGATGCCAGATACGTCTCCCTTGATCCAGCTCTCAACAAGGGCACGCCCTTTACCGGTCAGACGCACCATGAAGTTCGGCGTCGTACCACCCGCGTAGGCGGTGTTTTGTCGTCTGTTGAAGATCTCGAGAAGACCGGAATTAACAGGCCCAGCCAAGAATGGGAGCGAGTCGCCGGTGAATACAAATGGGACATCGTCTCGGGGTGCATTTATATCGGCAACATTGCCTCGCTGCATTTCAGGTTCGCCCTTATCTCGGTACAGAAGTATTAAGAAGTCAACAAGGTTGCGGCTTGGGTTCGTCAGAGAATCTAACAATAGCTTCCAGGCCTTGATTGCCTCTTTCGGGATGTGCCCCGCGTGGTGCAGCGTGTGGCAATTGGGGCACAGCGGTAGAAGATTCTCGAGAGTGTTTCCGCCCCCTTCGGACACGTATTCGATATGGTGCAGCTCCAAAGTTAGCGTCTGCCGGCAGACCGGGTTGGCGCACATGTACCCACATTGTGTGAGCAACAAACTTCGCATCCCGTCATCGATCTTTTTCCGTTTCGCCATCGGACTCCCGAGATTCTGCGTTTGCGTGACTATTTACTATGACTTTTGGCAGAACAAGTTCCATCGTCCCATGTGTTTCCCCATGGTCCGTTGCGAGTCAAATTCCTCGACCACCCTCGACGCTGAGAGGCAAGCAACAATGCAACCGGATGGCCATCTCGATGCAGCGTTACTGCTTCGCCATCGGGCCGCCAAACGAAAGTCCAGTCGTGCAATTCGGGTGCCTCGCAGATATTTGAGTCATCTGAAAAGCCAGAGGCAGCCGGGGGCGGTCCATCTCGATAGTTTTTGATCTCGGACGCGTTTGGAGCTTTTACACGATTGTGCACCCATACATCGGATATCGGCTTTCCATCACTTCGGCCCAGTAGGTAGAGCCAAGCGGAAGTGCCGTCGTCTTCGAAAACAACAACATTGCCTGATGCGTGGCGAGACTCAACGCTGTATGTATGTTCGTCACTCATTTCCGAATACCGATTCGGCGTAGGCTGGATGCAGCTATTTAGGGACATTGTCCCATATTGGGAGTTGATTACAATATCCGCCCAGGAGAAGCGAATGCCACGACCAAAGTACCAAATCACCGCCGACGATCTTATTCACGCGAAAGCGTATCTTGAGAGCCAGCTATTGCAGTTGACTCTGGAGCTTCACGAGCTGACGCACGGTGAGGCTCGGGACGCTGTAAACGTCATTCTTAAGGCTGGCACTAAGTCTACTAAAGCAAAGAAGCTCAACGCGTGGTGTGAGACACACCTCACAACTGCAGCCTGGGACGGACTCAAGGCATCGGTTCGTAAGCGTCGGCAACGTTTCTCAACAGAGACTCGCAGCGTAACCCTATCGCTACGTGCCCACGAACTGCTCAAGCGAGCTGCCGAACGTAAAGGCGTGACGATGTCACGTCTTATTGAACAGCGGCTAGGACGCCGTTAAACATCTCAATTCTCGACTTTCTCGCGTGGAGAAGTGCGTCCTTGAATCCCAGATTGCATATTGAATTTTCTTCGGCCTCACCGATGGCTGCAATCCTTCGTAGAGGTCCATCAAAATGGGCGCGATTGTTGGCATGGAACACTTTAGAAGATACTGTCTCTCCAGGGTCCTGGTTCCACGGACGAATCTATGAAAATGGTTGCTCCATCTCTCCCGACGGAACGCTTTTTGCCTATTTCGCTACGAAATACAGCGGGGAAAGGACTCGCGAGGTCGATTGCGCGTGGACTGCCATTAGTAAACTTCCATGGTTGACCGCTTTGGCACTCTGGCCTCAATCCGACACCTGGGGCGGACGTACCAGCTTTGTCGACAACCATACGTTGATTATCGACTGTCCGCATTGGGAGAAGCTGAAAACCAAAGACAAGCTGCCAAGAGGCTTTCGCGTACACCCAAGATGGATTGGCAAGGGCGCCCCGAATCAAGACCTTCCGCAAATTCCGAAGGCCTCTGCATCGTTCGATGGGTCACAGGGTAAAGACCAGGGGGGCCGTACGTTCGCGTACCGAGACGGTAAACTTATTCGTGGAGAGCGTGTAGTAGTCGACCTTAGCGCGATGGCTCCGGATCCCCAACCTTCGCCGTCATCAGCACATAAATGGTGAGACAGCAGGGCGAAGCGGTATTAAGCGATACCACAGTGAGTTGACCACGTACTTTCCACCATCTGGCAGACTGCATTGGAAGTCGATTCGGATACTTGCTTGGGCCCGCGGATTGCTCGATAACTTGCGCTGCAGGCCAGCTTCCAGAATGTCGACTCGAGGTGAGGTTGGACCAAAAAGTGAAAGAACTACGTAATGCACCTAAATCTTGATAGCCGATACACCGTAAGTATTCGATTTAAATGATGTCTGGCCTTATCCATTCATGTGTGACCAAGGCCGTCGTCGGTTATGGCGACCAATTGGAATCTGGGCCTCAGTGGATTACGTCGCGCCGCGCTTTACTAAAGCTCTACGATGATCGTCTGGAGTGTGGTAAATGGTCGGTCGCCTACGATCAAATCCAAGAGGCTGTTCTTTCTTCATTTCATTCACCAATACTCAGAATCCCTGGGTACTTGCTGATGGTTAAGACAGACTCGAACACCTATCATTTCGGTCTCAATGGGTGGCGATATTGGAAGGGAGAACTCCCATTCCCAGTTTCTCGCCAGAATGCTCGACTGCGCCTGTCACCGATTAGCCTGATTGCGAGAATTGCGGTAGCCGTCGGGATACTCTATCTGATTTGGCAGAAGTTCAATTAGGGAGATTGAGTTTTCAGTTGCCAGAATACATGACCGAATGCCGCGCATTCTGGTTCGGGCATGTGATAGAATCCGAAGAGTATTTGCGTTTGGAACGCAGACAGCGGTCAGTACCTCTTGGAGACTTGCAAACGATGTTGCGATCCATTGCATTGGCGGCCACCATGTTGGTCGGCCCGGCCGTCGGTCAGTCTAAGCCTTCGACGGATGCACAGACTCCGATCGTCTACGGACGTGGAATGTTCGTTTGCGTGAGTGAAGAAGGAGCTGTGGCGGTCAGAATCGTAAGGCCCGTTGGAAGTGCAAACGAGACTGGAAACGGGCTCGTACGAATCAGATATCAATGGCGATTCCTGTCCGCCTCAAACCCTGACGGTGATGAGATGAAGGGTGCTGGAAAGGTGCTGCACACGCTCAAGGACGGTCGGTCAACTAAGGCGTCGTCAGCCATGAAGATCGGCTCAACAACCGTTGGTTGGCAATATCAGAGTCCAAGAGTTGGCTTGATCGAGTTCAATCCCCGAAAACAGCGTATCTACGTTTTCGAGGAGACAAGCTTTGAAGGTATGCCTGGTCACATACCGCCACTTGGATTGAAAGCGTTCCTGCTGGGTGATTCCTCGAGCGCGAAAACTAAGGCAGTTGTGGTCGGTGGTCTGGTTTCATACGAAGGCACCGCAACACTCGTCCAAGGTCCCGAAGGCCTTGCGATCATCAAGTTCGGTGAAGTGTTTAGTCGCGAGCTTCCCAATGCTCGGCAGCAGCATGGTGTATCGTATTTGTTCAGGTATTTGCCGGACTCTGGAAGTGATACAAAAGGCGAAGGCGAGGTATACGAATCGTACAAGAACAACATGTACGACAGTGCTGGCAGCTCAGTGGTCGTTCGTGCAGGCGCCATCGAAATGGACTGGTCCCGGGGCGGCGACGAAGATGGCTTTCTGTACTACGACCCAAGCAAAATGCGAATACAGACTTGTAAAGCGAGTGATGTTGAAAAACTGCTTCAGTAGAGTCTCGCATTTATTTTCTGAAACCATGGCGATAACCACGCTCACAATCCGCTTCGTCAACTCGCACAGCCCCATCCGTGGTGTATCAAAAGTGTATCAACCTTTGATTTCGCCATCACAAAACATTGCGTTTTTGCGCGTTTTTGTGATACACCAGCAACTACTATGAATCGCGTTTTCCCCTGGTTTTTACAGGGTGAAAAGCCCATCGCGGGGTTTGCGTTTGAACCTTGACATCGTTGAGGTCACTGGTTCGAATCCAGTATCGCCCACTTCTTACATCTCCTTGCCGGATTAGAACTTACGATCCCTCCGGATCGTCGAGAGGGCGGCGTTTTCCAAATCGCAAGAACGGTGTACACCGTTTTGTGATGGAGGACTCCGATGCCGAAGTTACTGTCGGCCGTGCCAAATTACCGTTGGAAACGAATGCGTGGGGTCATCTCCACATCTGGCAACGTTTGCTAGCAAATTGACTTTGGCGCCTGTGCGGCTTGTCTAGCTCGCATCACTCATCCTGATTTCTTTACAACGCATGAACCGATTCCCGGGAGTAGTTAGTCTCGCCCAACTATGCGGAAGGAATCGCCCGGTGAAGAAATTACTAATTCTTACATTCGCACTGATGGTTGCACCAGGATGTGCAGTATCAAAGCTTCGACGAAGCAGCTCTAGAGTCGGCATCACTGTTGACGACGTCATTACTCAGCAAGTACTCGACAATCTCGCGAAGTTTAAGCAGAACCCAAACTCTATTCCGCACTTCGCTTATCCCGCTGGAGCGCAGAGCAGTGTGCGTGATTCAGTTGGAGCAACGCCCGCGACTAATTTCTCCAGGTGGACGCTGCTAGGTTGGGGCTCAGGCTTTGGTTTCGGGCTGGACGATTCGGAAGGCTTTACGATGCAGCCTGTCACAGACCCCTACAAATTGGACCTGATGCGGTGCCTGTATCAGCAAGCTGTATGCAATACTTCCGCGGAATGCCCCGACTGCGAAAAGCGATATAACAAGTTCTACTTTGGGACAGAGGAGGCCCCACAGGTCATAAAGCGAACCCCGAGGGGGCACCGCGTTTACTGGTGGTCTGGCGAACGCATCAAAGAGACAGCAAACAGCAAGACTCTAGATGACTTGGAGTTATCGGGAACAAAAAGCATCGAGTACTTGGCCGCAATTCGAAATGAGTTTGGCGAAGATGAATTCTACACATGTGATGGCGTAAAGTGTGTCCTAAAAGACGAAGACGAGATCGCTGCCTTGCTGGCACTGAATAAACTGCGCCCGGTCTACGTTGACGATTCACTCGCACAATTCTCTCAGCGAACTGGACGCATAACGCCTGCTTGCTTGAGCTGCGGTTGGGTGCGATGTGGCGACCCTGACGGAATCAAGAATAGCCGTTGTTGTGCGACTGGTGAATATTGCGGGGTGGAAATATGGGTGCCCGCAAATTGCCGTGATCAACTTTCGATCCTGACCCTACTCGTACTTGAGATCGCTAGGCATGACCCCGCAGTCATTGCACCCGAATCAAAACCGGAGCAGCACGAACTGCTCCTGACCTTTGCAAATCTCCCAGGAATGACGACTGAAACAGGGTCTGCAGGGGAAGACGATCCGTCGCAGACGAAAAGCACGTTCATCCTCCCGCATCAACAAGAACGCGATTGGCGCAACGTCCGCCCGCGTGGGATCGAGAAACAAGCTCCAATGTTGGTCAATCCGCTTTCAGGCAACAGTAATGCTGTTGAGTCAATCCTCAACGAGCGAGCACGCGAAACTCTAGTGCGATAGAGTGTTCAAGCGGACTGCACCGTTTTGTGGCGTACACCGCCATAAAACGGTGCTCTTTCACAAGCACTGACTTGCGTTTCTCTTAGTTGCCTTGGCTTCTCGATTTGAAACGGTTCCAGGCCTGTTTGGCCGGTTGTTTATCCTTGGAACAGTCAAAAAGATCGTCGTGCGCTTCGATCGCCTACCTAGTGCTAAAACTGATAAGTATCGATACGTGCGGAAACGCATCAAAACCGTCGAACAACGAATCAAGAACAAAGCGACTCAAGGATCTACCGCGGTCGATGCAGCGTCATTCTTTGTAAGCCGACCTCGGCCAATTGTTGAACCTCTTAGGTAGTGGGCTGCCCGCGAAATATGCGTCAGCGTAATCCAGCACTGCCGTCCAGTCGTCGAAGTTCTGTCCATGGCCTCCAGATCTCCAATGGGTGGCTGTTTGGCCACCGGCGCCAAGCAAAGCAAATACTGGCTCCGAGGCATCAAACATCATCTTTGTCCCAACAGGGTTGGCAAGTGTGTCATCGATGCCCTGGGTGTTGATGATCCCTCGCGGAGCAACAAGAGCCCTTAGGACATGTCCATCGACTTGCAGCGGCTTTGACAAACCAAGTTCCTTCAGTCGGGGACTGAACCAGTGGCTGTGGTTCTTGAAGATTTCTTCGCAGGTCTGCCGTCGACCTCCGGGAGTGAAGTATTCCATGCTGCCGGTACCACCTGAACCAGAAGCACTCGGTGCGGAGATTGCAATACGCTCGTCAAAAATTGCTGCGGCGAGCGCGGTCTTTCCGCCCCGTGAGTGCCCCGTCGCGATGATGCGCCGGGGGTCGATGTTTTGACTCTTTATCAAGTAGTCGATAACTGGCGTGTATCCCCATGCCCATGCAGCGAGCGCACCCCACGAATGCTCCGAATACATGGCGAGTACGCCAGTCTCTCGGCTGTTCGGCGCGTCGGCTGCGAGGTCCTCGCGCACAAACTTGCATATCGCATATCCACGCTTTATTGCCGACTCGCAGACTTGTTCGAAAGTTTCGTCGCGACGTTCCCGCGTGTATTGGTCACGTTTGCGACCACGTGGCATTGCGGAGAGGTCAAACAACCAGCGATCGTTCTTAATTACGACGGCACACGCATTCGTCGTCACCGGTCGAATGACGCCAACGCGAACGGCAACGTTCTGACGCCCCCTCCGAATGTTAAGAATCAACAGAGTTTCAACTGCAGTTCCCTTCAAGATGCTTCGGGTTGAAAGTACTTTCGCAATGGTCTGATCGGGAGGAGCCGGGCGAGAGCCATAAATGTAGTCCCCCGCCAAACGCAAAAGCTCTGAGCGTTGCGCTGACCACTCAGAAGCACTCGTAACGCTGCTGCCGTCGGATCGACGTAAGAGATCAATAGGTTCTTCCGCAAGAACCTCTCCACCGGCGAGAGAGACCGCAACCAGAAGACTCAAAACCAACGTGAATGAGACGAACACAAATTTCCCCTGACAGTATGGACCACCAATCGATTGTATCCACGTGTCGCGTCGGGCAGGACACACTACCGATCGATTCTTGGACCGCTGAAATGTTCGGGGCCGTGAACAAGCTCGAGATGACACACTTGGGTTGATTTCTGAGATTTCTGCTAACCTTATCGCTCTCGTGGGTAATGAAAAGTACGAAATCGCAAACGGAAAAATCGAGTCTTGATTGAACCGTCCTCGTGTTGGTTTTGGGGTAATCCACCCTATGCAGCGAGACTCATTCGTTGCGATTAAGCTCTCCGCGATAAAGCGATCCAACCTTTATTATGATCTGCTTGGTGAAGCGATACAGAAAATCAGCTGTCCCAATGTCTACTGGGCGTCGGCAAATCATCCCCAAGGAACTGAATCCCCCCCGGAAGACCGTTAGCTGTAGAAGCAGGCGAGAATTTTCTGCTCCGTGAACAGATCCTCGAGTTCTTGTCGACGAGGCTTGAGCGTTCTCAGCTAAACTAACCGGTCTACGCGGACCGAGTTACCTAAACACAAAATGCCTGCTTAGTCGACAACGTGAGACAATTCTTCCTGGATCTTGCTGTAGCTATGCGCCTTCGGTTGATAGACGCCGATCTGGCACAGGAGGTTCTTCGTTCAGCCGAGGAAACTGGATACGATCAACGCTTGAGCAAGACTCTCTGTTCCATGGGTGAGAGCGACGCGCTTTGTGAGCGGATCGATGCCGAAGGTGCGAGTCTGGCCGAGGCCCTTGAGCGACTTTCCTTGGGTAGTCATGAAAATGCATCGGATTCGCACGTAGATTTCGAAACGCTTATGGAGGGCACCAGTCAAAATGCCCCTGTAAGCGACCGATCGCCGGTAACCTTTGCCAGCGGAAAGATCGCTGACGGAATAACCGGCAACTCCGGCTCTGGGCGCTACTTGAAACAGCAACCACATGCCCGAGGTGGCCTAGGCCAAGTATGGGTTGCTCGCGATTCGGAACTCCGCCGAGTCGTTGCACTCAAAGAAGTCCAACCCGCCTTTGCAGAAGATGAAGCCTGCCGAGCAAGATTTGTTCGCGAAGCAGAGATCACCGGTGCACTTCAACATCCTGGCATCGTTCCAGTTTACGGATTAGGGCGCGACGTCCTCGGCCGGCCTTTCTACGCGATGCGTTTTATCGAAGGCAAGAATCTCCGCGAAGCTATTGGAGAATTGTTTGCCGATTCAGCCGCCCCAAATTACCGCGACGGAAAATGGTCACTCAAATTGCGCCGCATATTGGGTAACTTCGTCGACGTCTGCAATACGCTCGAATACGCGCACTCCATGCGAGTAATTCATCGAGACATTAAGCCAAGCAACATCATGATCGGGGATTATGGTGAGACATTACTCGTCGACTGGGGCTTGGCAAAATCGATCGCCGATGACGAAATAGATGAGTCGCAACCACAACAACCTGTTGCTGAGTCATCGGAATTGACACACTTTGGCGCAGTGGTCGGCACACCAGCTTACATGAGCCCAGAACAGGCTGAGGGCGGCGTCCTTCATCCAGTGGGGATTGCAAGTGATGTCTTTAGTCTCGGTGCGACCCTATTTCATGTACTCGTCGGATCACCACCCGTGGGGCACTCCGACGCAAAAGTCAGTCCGGTTGCCATGCGTGAGGCGGCGAGTCAGATCTCGCCGCTTGACCGGCGAACAGACGTTCCCAAGCCATTAGTGTCGATATGCCGCAAAGCAATGTCGGTTGATCCGTCACAGCGATACGCCGGAGCCAAGCAGCTTGCCACTGACATCGAAGCTTGGATGGCTGACCAGCCAGTATCTTCCCATCAAGAGACTCGCAGCGAAAAACTACTCCGATGGATGAGAGTTCACCCAACTCTGGTTGCAACCTCTTCGGCTTGCCTTTTGCTTTTACTGGTTGCCTGCACCGCCGGTGTGTTGCTGAGAAGCTCATTCAAGGCAGAACTATGGAAGGAACAGCAGCAAGCTGCCCAGGCGGCAAAATCATACTTGCAAGACCTCCAGTCCAGCGCTGATGCTGCGGAAGCATCGGCGATGACCGAACTGCGGAACAGTCAGTATTCTGCTGCCCTCAAATTCCTTCAGCGTGCCGAAGAACTCTTGGTTGATGTTCCTGAGCTAGAATCCGAATTGACTCCAATAGCAAATCGACGGATTAGAACGCAGCGGCTCGTGGATTTCTACCGCGATCTAACACTCGCAGAAGATCTGACTTTCGATGAACACAGTCGCCGTTCAACGATTCTATTTCAGCGTGCTTTAAAACAAATTGGCGTTTTCCAGAACCTTGAATGGTGGAACAATCTGCCCGACGAAGACTTGGACGCACAGCAGCGTCACAAGTTACGTGAAGACGTGTATCGTAGCCTCTACTTGCTTGCGGCATTACGACTCAAGGAAACCTTGCCCTCGGAATATACGATCCAAGCGTTCTTGCAATTCTCCGGCCAGAATTCAGAAGAGGCGAATGCTGCCTCTATAGTTCTCTTTGATTTGATGGACGGTTATCGTGCGTCGCAAGGATCCCGGCTTGGACGCCAATTCGCCGAAGATCGCACCCAAGTGCTGCAGAAGGTTGTCCAAGGAATCGTGATGCGGACGAAAGCGATTGACTGGAATGCAAAGAATGCCGTCGATAGCTACGTAATGGGGTCTGCACTTTCGTTCTTCTGCCTAGAAGTTGACCCAAAGGCACGCAAACCATTCGAAGCTGTTCTGGGCCTCGTCGATGCCGAAAAAACTTCGTTGAAGATGCTCAATCAATCAGCAGACCTTCAGCCGTCGTACTATTTTTCGCAAATGATGCTCGGGCAGACGCAGCGTGATCATCAGCAATTCGAAGCAAGCTACCTTCGCTACACGCATGCCATTGCTATCCGGCCAACGTACGCAGCAGGATACTACTGCCGCGGCGAGATGCAGCTTGAACATTCTCAAACACTTAAAGAAGACGATCCACTGCGGCAGGTGCTCTTTCGGCGTGCCCAGCGCGACCTCGAGAAAGCAATCGACCTCAATCCCAAGGACTGGTATTCGTACCAAACACTTGGCGATGCATTAAGCTGGACCATGGAAGACACAAGGGAAGTTGTTCCGTGGTACAGGCAAGCATTGGCACTTGCTGAACCGTTGCCACGTCTCCGAGACTTGGGCGTCGAGTCCACAGCACGAGCGACGATTGGTAGCATTCGTAATTGGCTGAAAACTGTTGCGGAGAACTCCGAAGACCGCCCCGAAGCAGCAGCTTGTGCTGCTTGGGCGGCTTTAATGTTGGGAGACCCGGGGGAAGCGAAAGTGCTTCTTGCGTTGTCGCGTCGTAGCGAGGTAAGAGCTTCCGGGACTGAAAGCGGTCTTGGTGATGAGTATAGCGAGGAGTACCAAGGGCATGTCGCGCAGTTGGTCGACTGCTTGCTCAAGATTGGCGCTGGCGACTCGAAATCGGCTATGGAGCCGTTAATTGAACTCTGCGATCGAGCTGCCGAGTTCTTTCACGCACACGCTGCACTTGCTGATTGTTACGAGAGTCGCGACGAATTCGATCTCGCCTACAAAACTCGACTGTTGACGCTGAAGCTCGCCCGAACCGACTGGCAAAAGATGGAATGCTACACTGCACTGTGCAGATGCTCGGCCGAACTTCGCCGCGGAGACACAACCGACTGGATACGCAAGGCGATTCAGCTGGATTCGACGGATGACCTTGACTCCCTAAGGTCCTTTCTGCTCGAGCGACAGGGAACCAGCGATGCGGTGCAAGCCATAGATATCCACCAAGAGTCTCTAAAACCGATTCAAACCCTGACTGATCATTCGCCCCCTAAACACCCTGCAATTATCAACGGCGATTTTGAACTTGGATTGACCGAGGCATGGGGCAATGCGCTTGAGAAGATCGACTCGCCTGCCTGGCAGCGAACGGGAGCCAGCCTGGCCGTCGCGCGTGTGGAGCCACTGGGGATTGGGGGATCAGCGGGACTGCGTGTCATCAATACATCTAGACGGCTCCAGGGACGATCGGCTCAACTAACTCAGACCTTCCCCGTTAGCGAGAACTTGACCTACGAACTCTCGCTCGAAATGCGAGTTATCAGTGGGGCCTCCGGTGCAGTCGAAATCCAGGTTTTGGACACAGACTCGTCCGATGTTCCTCTATGCAAAGTAGAATCCCGTGAAGTATCTGATTGGCGAACGCTCAGATGCCATTTTTCGCCCACTAGCCCATCAGCAACGCTCTCCATCCGCTGCATTGACATCTGCGACATCATCATCGATTCGGTAGACATCGTTGCAATCGACTGAGTTCAACTTTACCTGCGAAACAAGGAAAGTCACTTCTCTTCGGATGGCTTGCTCGACTCCCGTATGATTGGAATGCGGATTTCAGCAGAGAAAACCGCGTTCGGATCGGAGCTTTCGGCCAGCGTCTGTTCGATGAGTGTTCGTTCGATATCATCCAGTCTCAACGACCGATCGATGGCAAACACGAATAAGGTAAAGAGCCTTCTTGCTGTTCCAGAGGAATACGGAGGCTCAATGGTTGAGGATTAGACACAAAGCGGGTTCACCCCCTCCCCGAAAGCTCGTTTCTCGATTTCGACCCTCGCGAAGGCCCGGAGGGAGGGTGATTCGGTACACGCCTGGCCTCTTGGAAGTCAGGCAAGACAGCTCGAACTAAGCAAATCACCGCGAATCATATCTGCTCGACGTTAAAGGCGTTGAAAATCTTCTCGAGGCGGGTTCAGCCCCTCCCCGAAAGTTCGTTCCTCACTTTCG
>DNPC01000290.1 GCA_003501565.1 Planctomycetaceae bacterium
GACGGCGAGGTGGATTTGCCGGTTGGCAGTCTCGGAGAAAGCGAAGAACGACGACGCTTGGCGCGAAGACTATGCATCGGGGTTGCAAATTGTTGTTCAGGTCGCACCTCAGCTGCCCGAGCTGAGTGAGCTATTGTGGCTGATGGGTAAATCCCACGCCGGCACCGCCGACGGAGCGACGCCTGAGAGTCAAAATGACGTTGCAACTGCCGAAAGTACACTCGCGGAAAGAGTTTCGAAGGAAGGAACATCGGTCGGCGAAACAACTGCCGGAGGAGCCGCTGCAGAAGTAGCACAGGCAGCAGTAACACAGTCAGGAGTAGCACAGTCGGGAGTGTCCGAAGAAGTATCTGCAGAAGGCTCACTGAAAAGTGGAACAGCAGGCCGGGATTCACCCGACGGTGATTCTATTGATGGGACGCCAGCAGAGGGAGCCTTGCCAGTAGTTGCGTCTAATGAAGGAGCGGCTCCGACAAGTGCGACGGCACAAGATTCACCGGCGGAATCGGTTCGTGTGAACCCGCGACTCGTCGATGCGGTAATCGCGGGCCGGGCGGTGGTTGTGCGGCATGCGGTGCTTGCGATTGCAAAATCGCTGGCGGGCAATCCGCAGGTGATGCGTTCACACTTGCAGCTGGCGAAACGCTCCGCTGGAACGCTCCAGTTGGTTTCGCAGGTGATCTTGGGCAGGTTGTACGCAGGTATCGAAGGAGCTGAGCTGGAGGCAGCTACAGGCCTGTTGCAAACCATCGTTGATCTCGAGCCCGAATCCGGATTGAATTGGTTCGTACTTGGCGTGGCCCAGCGTAACGGTGGTAATCTCGATGCCGCAGAGGAAGCGCTAAAGCGGGCCGTTGAATTGTTGACGGACGTAGCAGTGGTCGCGGAGCTGTACGAAACGGTCAGCGAAGAGAAAGAGAGGGCGCACCGCCCTGCCCCACTGAATCCTGCACCACTGCGTCCAGTCAGATAGCCACGCTTGGTCCAGCCAAATAGCGACGCTTGGTTCAGCCAAATAGCCCAGTTTGCCAAGCTCAAGAGCCATTGGCGGTGTCATGCGTTCAATCTGGTGGCCGGGGCGCAATATTCTGTGCCAAGGCTGGCTGGGAACACAGGTCTGACGCGCAGCACTCTCAGGCCGCCCGGTCGTGGCAGGCTGTAGCGAATAGGCGGGATATTTGGCGAGTCCTTGGCGGATAGCCGAGCAATCATGCAGCTCGTGGAGCATAACGTGCAACGTCGTTCCCGGTCCGAATATTCTGTAGTGAATCGTGTTGGTGCTTTGAGCGTTGCCCGCCAAAGTTGTAACGAGGCGTTCACATCTGGCGAGAAACGGGACAGAATACGCAGCGAATGCGAGTGGCGACCAGTTGCCGCGTGAATGCAGCCAACCGACGTTTTTGCGGACCGGACCAGTCGATCGAATTGTCGCAATTCGGCGATTTGAGCACATCGCTCGCCGAGTTCGCCGCTGACCAACAAGTGCTCACATCCATCTTACTGATCGGGATCGATGGCTACTTCTGCGATTGAAGAGAATAATCCGGATGTTGCAAACGCGAACGCAACCCGCGCTCCGGCCGGGTTCGTCCGTGATCCATTCGACTGGGCCTTGTTGCTATCCGTGGTTTGCCTGGCACCGCTGGTGGCTTACATGTTGATTGACCATTGGCAGCGGACCGACCTCTGGTTTTCTGGCGGGCTGGTTGGTGTTACGGCGATCTTGATCCCAGTCTATGCCAGACTGTCAACGCACGACTCGCGTGGCCGAAGCATTGCAACGGCAGTCTTGTTCTGTTTGGCAGGCGCGCTAGCCGTCTTGGCGGCCATGATTTTGTCGCCATGGTTGGCGGTCGGGTCGCTGGTTGCTTGTTTGGTGGGTTGGCAAATTGAACGCTGCGGCGAAACTCATTGGGCCTACGCGGCCGGACGCGTTGTTCCTCTGGCACTGCTGCTTTTGCTGCCGCTGTCTGATACGACGGACTACGCGCGAACTCTTGAAGAATCTGCGGCCGTTTCCAGTGGTGCGTTGTTGGATCTTTTCGGGGTCCCAAATCTGGTGCAAGGCGGTGTCGTTGAAGTTCGCGATGGGGTGATCGGCGCCAGCGCCGTGTGCCGCTGGATCTGCAATCCCTACTTACTACTTTCGCTGGTTGTTGTTTACCAAGTCTTGCGGCAATCAAGCACGCTCTCGGCAGCGCTGCTCATCCTGACGATTCCGTTGTGGTGCTGGTTGGGAAGCGTGATCTATTTGACGGTTGGCTGTTACGTCCAAGAGGTCTATGCGAAGACATTGTTTGGTAATACGCGAGGTCTGATCTTTCAAGCTGGCGAGCTGTTGGTAATGTTCTTGTTTGTCTGGATGGCCCAGAAAAGTGTGAGAACCATTATTTTGCCGTTCGTTGCCTTTTCTGGCACCGGTGCGGAATTGCACAAGGCCTTCAACCGCGTCGTTTACTGGCCCGAAAAGGATCCACTTCGCAAGCGAAGATCCGCCGAGTCTGAAGCTGCGGCCAAGTACCGAACATCGTTCAGCCGCACGAAACTCGGGTTTTCTCTGCTGGGCATCGCTTCAATAGCTATCCTGATTTCCGGCGGCCTTAATTTCGCCGCGGTTGCATCGGGGATTCTCAGCGAGCGTGTTGCGCCCGTTGAGCGGATGAGCGTGGGCGATGGCGTCGTTGCAGAGAGTGCTTTACCGGCTGATTTCGGAGGCATGATACGTCAGGACTTTCGCGAACGTCGTGATCCCAACAAGCCGTTCGACGAGCATTACGAAGCGACTTGGTTGTATCGTCGTGGTTTACTGACTGCCGAATTGACACTTCGGCCGGCCCACCGTGGCTTCTTTCCGCTAGAAGAACGCTACCTAAGTCCGTCAAGCAAGCGAGGCGAACCGCGAGAAGGAGCGACTGTCGAGACGATAGAGCTGAGCGGTATATTGGTTGATGAGATAATACTGTTGGACGAGGCGTTTGGCCGATCGTACTTGTGTTATGCCACCGTTGGGCGTGCTGGCCAGACTCCGCTGCGTACCCTGGCGAGCGGAAGTGCGTTGGGGCGGAAACAGTTGGCGGACAGTTTAACGCTCCAACCATCCGTCGCCACGGTTTCATTGTTCATTCAGGGAACGCCGCGGCTGAACGAACAACAACGTGAAGAGCTTCGTCAGTTGCTGATTGCTGCCACCGTGGATTTGTCTGTCAATCTTCGAGACGCTGGCCGTCTTCCCGGCACAGATCAGCCAGCCTCCGACTGAGACGGATCAAGATAGTACCGAGATAATACGCTGTGTTCTTTGAAGACCTCCTTTCGTGCATCACCCGCTGGGCCAAGTCGCGGAACTGGCGGGCGTTGCTAACTGCCGGCGCACTGCTGTGGACGCTGCCGCTGCTGGTGTGCTGCTTTGTTCTGTGGGGTTGGTCCATTAGTCCACAGGTCATCTACGAAAGAAATATGAATCTGGTCGACCGGCTGATTGCCGAAACGCTTGATAATCAGCCAGACGATCCGGTCAATTCACCTGGTGACGACGGAGCGGATGCGGCCGCGGATAAACATGACACTCAGGAGTCGAGTCTAGCGCTACGGCGTATCTTACAGCTCGGCAAGGACAACGAACGTGTTTCTCATATCGTGGCGATGCAGCTCGTTCGTCAGGGACGCTGGGGCGACGCCGTTGCAAAGCTCCGGAAGATCGCGCCAGAACGTGGCAGTGGATTTCCTCCGGCACACTTGTGGCTCGCGGAGTATCAAGTCAGCGTGCTCAAAAAATTCAATGTCCAGGTGCTGCTAAACGACTTGGATGTGGCGAACGGATCGCTCACGACGATGCCTGGGAAGATGGTGTTAGTGCACGCTCAATTGCTAGTGGGAGTCGGGCGTGAAAGTGATGCCCTGTCGATGTTGGAGCTGCGTGCCAAGCAATCGCCCAAGCTAAATCTAGATTTGGCGAAACTAGCTGCAAAACTCGATCGGCCCCAAGAGTTACGGGCTGCGGTCGCCGTCTGTGAGGAATTGTTGTCACAGGAGTATGCCGATAACGACCGCGACGAACGGTTCTACCTAGAGTCGGCAGAACTGGCGGGTTTGGTCGGTGAAACAGAGACGCTTAAACGATTCATTAACGCGGGTGTTGAGGCGTTTCCCGATTCGGCTGATCTGAGACGATTGCAATCCAATATGTTGGCCAAAAAAGCGATCGAGC
>DNPC01000361.1 GCA_003501565.1 Planctomycetaceae bacterium
TTCCGTTACCCTGCGACGGTCCGAGCCTAAGTCATCCCCCTGAACCGATTGTGTTCAGAGCACAAACATTCACCGCCAGCACCGCCAGCACCGCCAAATCTATTTGTGCAAAAACATATCGCTGGAGGCGACAGCGATGATAAGGTCGCGAACTCGGTACTCTGAAGATTCGTGTTGATCCAGAATCCGCTCGACTTCATCACGGTCACTGAATCGAGGTGGTTGGCCAGTCGCATAAGTGACCAACTGCTTGACGAAGTTGCGAGCCAACTGTCGCGGTCGCGCTGCTAATAGTTGCTTCAGTTCGCGGACGCCCGAGAAATGCTGACCGTTGGGCAAAGTGCCAGAAGGATCAACCTCGGGGCCGAGCACAAAACGAAATGGCTGCCCATTCTTTCCAAAGCCTTCTACCGGTGTAGCGCTGTTGGTTGACGCCGCAGTCTTCGCCGCTTTGTTCGTACCTGAATCGCTTGGTTCATCAGGTAAGCTGCGGTACCGATCGCGATAACCTCCGGCTACATCAAATGACTCCAGTGCAAAGCCAGCCGGGTCAATAATCCGGTGGCAAGCGTTGCAGCTTGCATCCGACCGATGCAAATCCAGTTGTTCACGAATGGTAGTCGCGCCACGCGTGTCGGGTTCAATCGCAGGGACTGACGGAGGCGGAGGAGGGATTTCAATGCCCAAGATTCGCTCGTTTACGAATGTACCGCGAACGACAGGAGACGTCGTTGTGCCATTGGCTGTTACTTTTAAGATACTCGCCTGCGTCAGCAAGCCACCCCGGACACTACCGGGTGGTAGCGCTGTGCGCCGCATTTGCACGCCCTCTAGTTTGGGCAGGTGATAGTGTTTGGCGAGTCGTTCGTTGAGGAACGTAAAATTCGACTGGACCAGGTTCGTGATCGGCAAGTTGTCAGTTATTAACGCATCGAAGAATAGTTGCGTCTCACTCCGTGCCGCGTCGACCAACGCGTCATCCAAGTAGTAGTCGGAGTACAAATTTTCATCCGGTGACGTATCGTTGATACTCCTGAGTTGTAACCAGTAATCCAAGAAGGCTTCGACGAACCGATTTCGATGGGGATCGTTCAGCATTTCTTCCGCTAGCATCCGTGCTTCCGGCCCAGACATTTCATCCAGCCTGCCAGGATCCTGGTTGTTGGATGGCTCAAGTGGTTCACGAGCATCTTGGTTTGGCAACGCATTGTGCAGGAAGAGGCTCAATCGGACCAAGGCGGATTGCGCGTCCAAACGACCGGAGGGCACCCGCACGCACACAAACTCCGGGGAGCAAAGGATGGCGGTGTAACCGGCTAGCAGCGCGTCGGTCGGCGTAGCACCGCTTGAACGCGCAGCATTGATCACATCGCAAAAGCGATCGACTTCGGAATCTTCGATTGGGCTATCCGACCGGTACGCGGCGGCGAGGAACCCCGCAATTAGCCGCCGCGTATCGGTAGCCTCAGGTGCTGAAGCAAGCTGAAATTTGCCAGCTTTCTTGACCAACGTTAAATCACCGAACAATAGTTTGCGGGCCTTCCCCGCGGCGGGATTGGGCAATGGGCCCTCTGTCTCCATCCATTGGAACGCAACGCCAGGCATACCGTCTTTTTCCGCCAGCGGATTATGCCATCCTCCCGGCGGCCGAGAACGGAACAATCGCACCGCGTCCGGCTGAATGGTTTCTCCCTTGAGCAACCAGACATCGATCTCCTGTGTGGACGGCTCAATCGCGAAGTCAAACTCACCGATACGTCGGAGCTGTCGTGGCGGTGAACGCGAGTAAATGACCACAGGCTCACCGCGTCGCCCTTTCGATATTTGTTCGCGGTCAGGACGCCACCAACGTTTTTCTTCGCCATGTGCCCAGAACGTGTAGCCGTGGAAACGCAGTTTGTAACGTCCTGATTGTGGCGCGACGAAGGAATTAAATTGCACTTCAATTGGTTCGTAGCTACTTGCCACGACTCCAAATGCCTCTTGCTCGCGAATTTCCGGATCGTTACTTCCGACGGTAAACGGATGGTCGGGGATGTTTAGAACGTCCAAGTCAGCTTGATAGCCGATCAGAGGAAACGTGGCTCGCTCCGGGCTTCGGTTGAATGGATTGTAATGTACACGTCGGTTAAAAGCGTTTTGTTCGCGAGCGTAGTAGCGTTTGGTTTTCGGTCGTGATTCCGTTACCAGAATCTCTCGCAAACTGGCATCAGCGGCTTGCAAGTAACGGGACATGTTCACGTGCGACACATCCAGTGCAAATCCCGATTTGTTAAAGCCGTGCTTGATGCCGTCGGCTGGCAACATGTTCTCGATGGGTAACCAGGGTGCACCCAGGAGCTCCCGAAGCGATTGAGCGTATTCTTGACGGTTCATTCGCCGCCAAACAGTCCGGCCATCACCTGCGACTTGTTGCCGATCCAGTTCAACCAACGGTCCCTTAAGTGAACTTGCAAACGTTGTGCGATCATTTGGTGGCAATCCTCCCTCGGGGGGCATTTCTCCCTGTTCCACGCGATCGAAAATCCGAATCCACTCGTCTAAAGAATCGGCAGCAAGTTGGCCGTGACGCGTTTGGTTGATGAATGGCTGGAGATTAAGTCCACCTTCCGGAGAATCCTCACTATGACAGTCCAAGCAGCTGTTGCGGAGCAATTCGCCGGCTTGGTCGAGTTCCGGAGTGTTCTTCTCCTGCCCCGCGGCTCGATAATTACCAGCCAAGATGCTAGTACCCATGCCCACAGCCAAAATCAAATTGTGAGTTCGGTGGTTGTTGAACATCTAGGGACTCCGCGAATTCCAGC